>CAWVZQ010000408.1:0-3093 GCA_963934405.1 uncultured Opitutales bacterium
GAAAAGGAAGAAGAAGCCGAAGAAGCAGCAGAAGCAGCAGAAGCAGCAGAAGCAGAAGAAGCAGCAGAAGCAGCAGAAGCAGAAGAAGCAGCAGAAGCAGCAGAAGCAGAAGCCGAAGTTGAAGGAGCAGAAGAAGAAACAAACGACGAAGATGCTGAATCGTCGGAAGAAGAAACAAAGCGCAAAAAATTCTGAGGTGATAATATGTGGGAACATCGATCTGTATCAAATAAAGTATATGCTGAAACAAAAGAAATGCATGCAGGCGAATCCTATGTTCGCTTGATGGACATTGTTGAAGAAGCCGTCTCAAGGGCGCAAGTTGATGTGTTTGACCACGTATCTTTCCTCAAATATATTCCTCAGCGAGGGCCATGGAAAGCACTTACAGCATCGGATATTTCCAACCCGGACCCGCGCTCCCGATATATCGGGCCTGCCAAAGCACGTTTGCTAAACACCAATCTTATTCTCGGATCTTCTTGGATTGAGGCAGAGCGATTCAAATTTGAACGCCGAATTTCAAATGTAGCAGAGTTCCTCAAGCAAAAAACTATTATCAATGCAAATATGTGGACTCCAAAGCAATTATCCACCACACAAACTCTAGTAATCTGTTCCGCAGGAGACGAAGAGCGCATGGGAGGATCATTCCTTACAGGCGACGGACCCAGTTCCAACCACCCCTTCCTCGGCGCAGCAGAAGGCGAAGATGCTGAATGGGAACCGATTCTATGGGGCCTCGGTCACCGAGGAATTGTCCCAGATTCTGATCCATTGGACAAATGTTTTTATCCATCTTTAATGCACAGAGGCGTTTCTTTCAACAACCGTTTGGGTTGGACTCGTTTCTCTCCAGCAGGTTTCGGAAAAGACGCAAGTGGATACATAATGACACGACCAAACACATGGATTTGGCCTGCAGTTAATGGAAACAGGGAATCCCCTACAGCATTTAACCTCCTAGTCAATCTTCCAGATCGCAGACTCTCGTTTGGTGAAGAAGGTATTACTGATATTTACATGACTACTGGAAAAACTTCACTTTACAGTTTAATGGGCATGATGAGCTCATCCACTGTCCGCCAAATGTTTGGTGCCGGTTCTGAAATGGTACCTCTTGAATTCCATTGCATCGAACCTGGTTTGGATGAGTGGGTTGCAAGTGCAAGCGACGAAGACAAGTACTCCCGATTATTCGAGGTATGTGCCTCACTTGGATACATGCTTACAGACCCAGGTATTGGTAGCCTCGGAGGAGCCGCAAAGCGCCGCCGTCTACTCATATACCCTCGCGACCAGGGCAATTTATTGACCTGTGTAAACGCAAGTCAAGTGGCAGACCACGCCCTCAAGTCTAATTATGAATCAACAGTGTTTACAAAACTTGACCAAGCAGATTTCATGAACCGTGTAACTCGCCGTTTCAAGGCTTATGCAGATCTTGTCGCAGCAAGCGAAGTCGCTCAAGGCTCCCGTTGGATTAGCCAGGCAGATTTCCATGATGGCGAAAAGAAACAAGTCGGCCCGAACGTACATTCAATCCTTTCAGTCCGAGGCTATGATATCATGAGCATGGATGAATACATTCAAACTTTCAACGATATTTCAGCTGCCCCAGACCGTTTGATGCGCCGAGTTGTTCAATCAATTGCTACAAACGCTTTGAAGACAATATACCCGCTTGTAGACCTTGGCGAATCAGGTGACGAAGCACCTTACTCTCACATATTTGGTGCCAGAGACGAAAATCCACTTGTATACTATACCGATATCCGATTCTTGGTACCAACATCAATTGACAAGATGCGTCAGACTATTGGTGCTCGAGGCGCTGACCGTGGACGTATGCGTGAAGCATTCTCAGCCTTAACCAACGCAGATCCGATGACCAGCCTTTCGATTCAGGACATCTGCTTACCGTTCCTCGCTGACTTGGGTGAAGATTCTTGGCAAACCGGAACCGGATTGAACGAGGATGAAATCATCGTCGAAGTCACCATGGCAGTTAACCCTTCTAGGGTTTGGCGAGCTTTACTTGAACCAACTACTAAGACGACATTCGATCTACCAAAGGGTAAGAAGGGGACAGCAGCAAATCTTTGGGGAGATATTTTTATCGACAATGAAACCCTTCACCAGCGCATGGAGCGAGATGGACTTAGCCATTACCTCCGACTACTGAAGATGGCATACCATTGGTCAAACGACGAATCAAAAAAGAAGCACGGTTTGAAGTGAATTGACTCGTATTGATGGGGGGCGAGTGTTGTGTCAACCACACTCAATCTTACCGAGATACTCTCATCGCTACAAGATTATATGACTGCAGACGGGTCTATTTCAACCGAACAACGGTCTTTTTACACGTCTTTCCGAACCCAACTAGATGCCCATCCCGGGGCTTTCTTGCCCCACGACATACAGAGTCTCATGGAGGCGGCTCGAAAAGAGATGTTCGAGGAAGTTTCCGATGAAGAGTTTGAAGCCTATATTGATGCAGTACTCTCAAAGGTAGGGCAGAAAGACCTCCTTGAAATCAAACTTTCAGCTGATGATATTGCTGCCTTAGCCCAAGAGAAGAAAGAGGAAAAAGAGAAAGCCAGTGCCGAAATTCAACAACAAAAAACCCGCGAAACAGAAGCCGAAAAATCCCGAATGGAGGCCGAAAAAGCATCCATTATAGCACAAGGGGAAGCGGTAGAACAATTGCGAAAAGAAGAGCATGAGAATGCGTTGGCAGAAATTAACGCGGCCAGGATTGCCACTGAAGAAGAAATCGCCCGCATCAAAGCTGAGACCAAATCTCAACTTCAGGCGGCAGAAGAAGCCCGCCAAATTGCTGAACAAGAACAAATCGACCGCATCAACGCCGAAGCCGAATTACAACTTCAGGCGGCAGAAGAAGCACGCCAAATTGCTGAACAAGATCAAGCAAGACAACAAGCAGAATTGGAACTTCAAGAGGCGAAAGACCAGGCAGAATCGGAACTTCAAGAGGCGAGAAACCAGGCAGAATTGGAAATTCAAGAGGCCAAAGACCAGGCAGAGTCGGAACTCCAAGAGGCGAGAAACCAGGCGGACTCGGAACTT
>CAWVZQ010000409.1:0-3086 GCA_963934405.1 uncultured Opitutales bacterium
AGCAACCCGACATCGTGGTGATCATGGCCGACGATGCCGGGTATTCGGATTTCGGCTGCTACGGCGGAGAGATCGAAACCCCAGTCCTCGACAAGCTCGCTGGCAATGGGCTACGGTTTTCCCAATTCTACAACACCGGACGATGCTGCCCCTCCCGGGCGGCCTTGCTGACCGGGGTCTATCAGCATCAGGCGGGGATGGGTCACATGGCCAGGGATCGGGGAATTCCCAGCTACAGCGGGACCATTCTGCCCGATGTTCCGACCTTGGCCGAGCGCCTCCGCAAAGGTGGGTACCGTACCATGATGACAGGCAAGTGGCACCTTGGCACGGACCCCAAGCAATCTCCCATTGCCCGCGGCTTCGATCGTTTTTACGGCACCCGCAACTTCATCGACTCCTATTTCACGGTGCTGCCCCACTGTCAGGTGTTTCTCGATGATAAGGAGGTGTTACCCGGTACCGAGACGCCGGTCAACCACCTGCATCCGGATCAGGAATGGTACACCACCGACGTCTTCACCGACTACGCCCTTCACTTCATGGACGAGTCCTTCGAGAAGCATGCCGATAAGCCGCTGTTTCTTTACCTGGCCTACAACGCGCCGCACTTCCCTCTGCATGCCCGGGAGGAGGACACCAGGAAATATCGTGGACGCTTTAAGGACGTGGGTTGGGACAAGCTTCGCCGGCAACGCTACGAGCGCATGGTGAAACTTGGTTTGATCGATAAGGAATGGGCCCTTTCGCCCCTCGACGTTCCCAAGTGGGAAACCTACGACGAAAAGATGCGGGATGAATTGGATTTCAAGATGTCTCTCTATTCCGCGATGATTGACCGGATGGATCAGAACATCGGGCGGGTCGTGGAGAAGCTCAAAGCCGCCGGCCGCTTGAATAACACCCTCATCCTCTTCCTGGTGGACAACGGCGTGCCCGGGACCGGCGTGCATGACTGGCGCGGGCTATTCGCCAAGAACGGGAGGAACCCCGAAACCCGGGTGGACAATTACGAAGAGTGGGGAAGACTCGGTGGTTGGACCTCGAGCTCGGGCCGGGGATGGGCGAACCTGAGCAATACGCCTTTTCGGATGTACAAGCGCTATACTCACGAGGGCGGGGTGGCCACTCCCCTCATCGTGCATTGGCCGGCTGGCTTCAAGGCCAAGGGGGATCTGCGTCACGCTCCCAGCCACATCATCGACGTCGCTCCAACTTGCCTGTCGGCAGCCGGTCTTTCGGGCAAGGAAATGGCAGGCAAGAGCCTCTTGCCCGTCTTTGCCAAGGATTCCAAGTCGCAACGTACTCTTTACTGGGAGCACGAGGGCAACCGGGCGGTCCGCAAGGGAAACCATAAACTGGTCGCCATTCACGATACCCCTTGGGAATTGTACGACCTGAGCAAGGACCGCAGTGAATTGAAAGACCTCTCCTCCACCATGCCCAGGAAGGCGGAGGAACTCCGCATTGCCTACGATACCTGGGCCAAACGCGTCGGCGCCTTGCCTTGGAACGAGGTGAACGTGAAGAAGAAAAAAAAGAAGAACTGAGTCTCTGCCTCACCATTTTACTTGGAGCGACCAGTTCGGATTAGGTTTTTTCGGCCTTTCCTCTCTGGTTAATGAAACAGTCAACCTCGATAAGTATCTTACCAGAAATTTATCCGCGGTTGATTTTCTATTCGACCTTGGTGAACCGAACCCCAGCGTTGTTCCTTCCATGATCAATTCCATCGTTACTCATCCGGGGGGTGCGCATAAGGACGAGTTTCTTGCTTGTGCCGTCCTTCTGTCCAAAGACTCCCTGCCCATCTATCGTCGTGAACCGACCGAAGCCGACCTGGTTGATGAAACCATCGCGGTTCTCGATGTTGGAGGCGAACACGACCCGGAACGCAGTAACTTCGATCATCACCAGTTCCCCCGTGACATGGATCCAACCTGTGCCTTGTCCCTCGTGCTTCAACACCTTGGCCTATACGAGGATGCTCGTGAATTCTGCTCCTGGTTGGAAGTCGCAGAGTGGTTTGATTGCCGGGGACCAAACGATACAGCCGAGTGGCTTGGGGTTGACCGGGAAACCATGGGCCAACTGAATTCACCCCTCGACATCACCTTATTACAAGGGTTCGCCAAGCAGACAGAACATCTTCCCGGGGAACCTTTATGGGAGGTGATGCGTATGATCGGAACCGAATTGGTCGGGTACCTGACTTCCTTGCGTTCGCGTTTGGATTTTGTGGCCCAACATTGCGAAGTCTGGATGATGGCACAAGGCAGTAGCGAATGGAAGGTTCTCTTTATGCCTTACACGGAATCCCCCCCCGAAGAAGTCTCCGGGGCCTTGGGTTGGCACGTCAAGGCGCTCGGGTTGGAGGAGGAGATCCTTGCCCTGGTCTACCCGGACAGCCGGGGTGAAGGTTACGGGATGCGCCGTTTCAATGATGATCAACGTCTTGACTTCAGCCTGCTCCAGGAAGAAGCGGATATACGATTTGCCCACGCCCGTGGATTCATTGCCAAGACCTCAAGCACCGAGCCCGATCGTTTGAAGACCTTGCTGAAAAAGGCCTATCGAGAACAAGATGCGTAATTGGGCCCGAATCGGCAGTCCTTAATTTTCCTGGTCTAGATTAAGCAGGTTCTCCGTCTCGATTTCCCACTCATAATTCCTTTCATTCAGTCGTCTTGCGACTCGATCTGCCTGGGTACTTAGTTCTTTTGCCTTTTCCTTGTCAGCGTAGGAGTTCGGATCTTCCAGTTGTTTGCTGATGAGTGCCTGTTCTTCTTCCAATGCTAGGATTTCGCTTTCAAGCTTGGCCACGCACACTTCGATGCTTTTTCGTTTGAGTGATACTGCTTTTCTTTTTTCCGCATTCCTTCGCCGGCGTTCCTTTGGGCTCAGGCCCCTGATTTTTTCTTTCGTTCCGGATTCTGACCGGGGGTTTGCATTCCTTAGTCCTGCGACCAGTCCGCCTTGTTCTGAGGATGCTTCTGATTTCCTTAGGTAATAATCATAATCCCCTGCGTAGGGAGTCACTTTGCCTGCCTCAATCTGAATGGTGTTTTTTGCAATTGCTCGAATGA
>CAWVZQ010000410.1:0-3073 GCA_963934405.1 uncultured Opitutales bacterium
TTCTTCCGTGGTTTCGGCAGCTTCCTCTTCCGCATCCTCGGAGGCTTTCACCTCCTCTTCAACGGGGGCTTCCTCCGCGACCTCTTCGACGGCGGCCGGTTCGGGCGTAGGTTCTGGCTCGGGCTCGGGCGTAGGTTCGGGTTCGGGAACCGTTTCCTCGACCGCTTCTTCCGCGGGCTTGGGAGCGGATTTGGCTTTTGCCAGAGTTTTCTCCGGATTGCGTTTCCAGCGTTCTACGATGGCTGTTGCCTCGGCAATGTGATGGCCGGCGTAGCGTTCTTCAGACTTCAGTACTTTGCGTGCGATTCGCAGGTTCATGATAAATAAGCGATTGCGGATATTAAAAAGGGTTCAGACCTTAACAAAACAATTGCTCTACGCAAGCGTTCAGTTACTCTAGTTTTTTGTGAAGTTTTGCCTTCTGTTTCGTTTCCTGTTGTATTTTTCCCTTCTAGGGTTGTTTTCGCTGGCTAATTTTTCCGTTGCGCAGACGGTGCCTCCTGCTTCGCCCCCTCCGCCGCCTTTGCCTGGTAGTCCTAAGGTTTCCCCAGAAAAGCCCGCGACTTCAGGGTCGACTTCAAGCGTCCCGGATCCGACGCAGGCTCCCAAAACCCCCGAGTACGAGGTGCTTCGCGTACTGTCTCCAGGTGTCTTCGACGTGATGGTAGATGGTTTTCAAGTACGGTTTCGAGCTTGGGGAGTAGGTTTTCCCAAGAGAGATCAACCGGGTTATCGAGAAGCCCTGCGTTTTAGCGAACAGCAATTGCTCGCTTCCAAGGTTAACCTGAAAACCAAACAAGAGTTCGATCTCAATAATTTAAAACTTGTCGATATTTTGCCCGTCGGGAGCCAAACCACTTTCAGTCGTCAGGCGATATTGTCGGGCCACGGTTGGCATCTGGAAAAGGAGACGAATCGTTACGGATCTTTTACTTTGGCTCAAATGAAAGCCAAGAGAATGGTTTTGGGCGTATGGAAAACACCGTTAGCTTACACCCAGGCCGATAATGCCTCGGCCATGCCGATGCACAAGCCCAAGCTTCCGGGAGCCTTGTTTCGTCAACAGCAGGGAGTGCCTGCCTCGGGAATCTCGTTCTGGGTATCCTCTCTCGGCAAGGTTCACAGGCCGGGATGCGCCTTTTATCGCAAGGGCAGGGGACTGATATCCAACACCCCGCAAGGCTACGATTGTCGCATTTGCGGCGGCCGAAACGGCAAGGGTACCCGCTAGGGCATCGACCTTTTCGAGACTTAAAACGCGAGACCTTCCAGCGCCTTGCCGATACCGAAAGCGGCCATCGCAGCGATGCCGCCGACGAGCAACATTTCCATCCCCGAACCAAGCCACGATCGGCCCGTTAATCGGGTCTTGAAAGCACCTAGGGCAAACAAGGTTAGGGCAGTCAGCAAACACGCCCAAGGGAAGCCGTCGAAATTTGGTCCAAGATCGACAACTCGTCCCGCAACGTAGCTGAGAAGGGGAAGAAAGCCAAACGCGGCGAAGGATATGAAGGTCGCCACGGCATTTCCAATGGGGGAATCATTGGATTCGTGGAGACCGAGTTCCTCGACCATCATGACGTCGACCATAGCTTCTTTGTTTTTCGCCATTATCTCCACTATTTGAAGGGCGTCTGCCTCGGCTATTCCCTTCTGTACGTATAGCTCGGCAAGTTCCCGCTTTTCGCCTTCTGGGTAGTTTTCCAATTCCCATGTTTCTCTTTCTCGTTCGGATTCGTGGTATTCGCGTTCGGCTTTTCCGCTGAGAAATTCTCCGAAGGCCATGGCAAGACCGTCGGCGATCAGGTTGGCAAAGCCAAGTATCAGCACCACCCCGGGTTGAAGGGATGCGCCCGCTACACCCGCGACCACGGCAAACGTAGTGATGATGCCGTCGAGTCCGCCGTAGACTATACTCTTTAAATACTTGCCCGCGCCTGCGTCATGGGGCTCGTGGCCCGCTTCGTGGGCGGCGCGAGCTGCCTCCACGTCACGTTTGAGATAAGCTTCCTTAGCTTTGTCTAATCTTCGCGTGAGCATTTTTTTGTTTTTTGAGTTTACCCGTTTACATATAGGTTCTTGTTTCTAATGATACCTCCTCGTTCTCAAACCACAAGTCCAAGGATTTTCCATGAATAATCGATATTTTTTCGTTTTCCTCTCATTCCTCTTTTGCTTGGGTGGCTGTCTGCTTGCGAAAGAAGACAAGGCAGCGAGCGTCTCCAAGGAGGACGCCGAAGTATTGGAAGCTCTGGGGGCGTCCGTGGGAACCAATTTTCACAAATTTGGTTTTGATGATACGGAATTGAAGTTTTTCCTGAAAGGCTTGCGAAAGGGGCTTGCGGGCGAAGTGAAGGAGGAACGGGTTCGTAGTATGGGACCGCGGATTCAGGCTTTCATGCGTCCTCGCATGGAGGCGGCGAAAGCTCGAGAACGGGAAGAGGACAAGAAACTAATGGCCAACCTGCGGGTGCCGATGGATCTTGAAATTCAAACTTCGGAGGGCGAAAAGACTACGCTTGGCGATCTGGCCAAGGGCAAGAAGGGAGTGCTGTTGGATTTCTGGGCTTCTTGGTGTGGTCCATGTATGTCTTTGATGCCCGAACTGGAAAAGAAAGCCAAAAAGCTGGGTCCCAAAGGAATTGTGGTGGCGGGTATGAATACTGAAAACGCGGGCAAGGCCGAAAGTGTGCGAAAAAAACGGGAAATTGAATTTTCTTGGTTGGTTGAACCCAATGGCAGGCCTTTGAGCCAGATGCTGAAAATCAACTCGATACCCCGGATGATTCTTGTCGCTCCCGATGGCAAAGTTCTTTTTAACGGTCATCCCATGGACGATGAATTGGTTTCCACCTTGTCCGACCTTGGTGTGAAGTGACCTGATCTTAATGACGAAACAATTCCAACTTTCTTTCTTGGCAGCGTGCTTGTTCGCCGCAATGAAATGTCTTGTTTCGGCGGCGCCAAGCGCTGCCGATCAGAGTCTTTTGAGAAAAGCCCAAATCCAGTTTCAAAAACATGGCGGCGTTTGTATTTGCAAAGATTGTCGCACCCTCAGGGATCAACTAAAGGC
>CAWVZQ010000411.1:0-3072 GCA_963934405.1 uncultured Opitutales bacterium
GAATTCACTTAGCGATTGGGTTGCTTAGTACTGAGGAAAGTTGGATTGTCTTCGACTCCACTCCGTGCCAACATTCAAGTTTTTTCTCGTGAAGATTTGTAACACATATTCAATTGTCAAGATTTCAACATTTGCATTCCTCATGCTTCAATCTTGCCCCCTATCCGGCCAAGAGGATGAAACGAATAAGGAACTGCCCCCGCAACCGCCACCTATTATATTCTCAGCGATGCTCTGGGGGGAGCAAGGGTTTCTGACCTCCTCCTACGCTCCGTGGGACAACCACGAGGAAGAGAATTCAACGATTCTGCCTATTTCGATCGCTTCTGGAGTAGTTTCAAAAAAATACGCATATTATGGAGGCGACACTTTGAGATTTCTGGAAGCACAAGATCTTTCGGAAGATGAATTTGAGACGGAAAGTAATTCATCTTTGAAAAAACCTCCTCCTAAAGTACTGGCTAGCTGTAACTTCACATTAAAGGCTGGGCAAACGAAGGAATACATTCTTCTTTTCGCCCCGAAAGAAGGTACTGTAAAGATTTATGCTATACCCTTTGACCGGGAGACAATACCCACCGGAAGTTTCGCTTTTTCGTCCCGATCAAACCAAACACTCTATGTAGAGTTCGGGCAAAATAAATTTGCCGTTCCACCTCAAAACTCAGTTATAAAAAAGGCTCTGGTAGAAAAGGATTCCAGGATTATTCCCTTAAAGATTTTCTTGAAGAAATCGGGGGAATTCGAAGTCGTTCTGTCCAAGGAATGGCCACATTCCGATGCCTTGCGAGGGTTGGTGTATTTGACTGAAATGCCTTCCGGAATAGAAGTTACACGCATCGCTGATTTCCCTCAATCAGTTGAACAAACAATAGGTTATGGAAGTACGCCAACAATCACTCCACCCAAAAAACCTCGAACACGTTGAGCGGTAATTCTCTGCACACCTTCTAATGTCTCCGTTAATCTTACTACTCATCGGAATCGGGGTAGTCCTCGGCGGGATTCTTTGGTTGAGACTGCATGCCTTTCTCGCCCTTACCTTGGCTGCCTTTGTCGTGGGCTTTTTGACACCTCGTGAGAATCTCCTGCACCATTGGGAAGTTGAGAAAAAGGAGTCGAGCGAAGCCGCCGGCAAATTAGCTGATCAATCCGTTGGGAAAAGAGTAGCCGAGGGTTTTGGACGCACCTGCGCCAAGGTAGGACTCATCATCGCAATGGCCGCCATAATTGGGACTTGCCTGCTGGAAAGCGGAGCTGCCGATCGCATAGTGCGTTCGGCACTTAAACTGTGTGGAGAGAAACGCGCTCCTTATGCCCTTTCGGGCAGCAGCTTCATCTTGGGGATACCTGTCTTCTTCGACACCGTCTTTTATCTCATGATACCTTTGGCGAAAGCTTTGGCTTCTCGCACAGGGAAAAACTACTTGCTGTACGTCTTGGCTATCATCGCAGGGGGCTCTATGACGCACTCTCTCGTACCACCTACGCCGGGACCGTTGCTGGTCGCCGGTGAACTGGGAGTGGACTTGGGAGAAATGATAATAGGTGGCTTGACGGTCGGCATCTTCGGCATGATGGGCGGTTTCGTCTATGCGCGCTGGGCGAACAATCGATGGCCCATGGACGTTCGAGGAAGCGAGGATTTGACGACCGATGACCTCAAGGCAATGGCCAACCGCACCGATGACGAACTCCCCAACCTTTGGCTTTCCCTTGCCCCTACCCTCGTCCCCGTAATTCTGATCGCGGGCTACTCCTTGATCAAACAGGTCTTTGGCGACGAACCGAGTGAAGGACAACAGGAACTGCTTTCCGTTTTGGCCGCTTTGGGCGACAAGAACCTTGCCCTGACTCTAGGAGCCGGAATGGCCTTGTGGTTACTTACGAAATCCGGAGCGAAGAAGGGGAAGGAATTGGTGGATGCCATTCGCAAGTCCCTCGGCAGCGCCGGTTCCATCATACTGATAACCGGAATGGGAGGAGCTTTTGGCGGAATTCTCCAACAGACAGGCATCGGTTCGGAGGTTAGCGCATGGGTCGATGGTTCCGGGATGGGTCTAACGGGTATACTGCTGATAGCGTTTTTCGTCACCGTGGTGATTCGAATTGCTCAGGGCTCGGCCACTGTCGCCATGATTACCGCTGTGGGTATCGTGGGAGGCATCATAGAACCGAACGGTGAATATTGGATTGGCTACGTGGCGCTTGCCATCGGATGCGGGGCAAAACCTTTTCCATGGATGAACGACAGTGGCTTTTGGGTAGTTGGTCGCCTCGCCGGCTTTTCCGAGGGAGAAACGCTCAAAACCTTCTCCTGTATCATCAGCTTACTTGGAATCATCGGCATTGCCGTAACTCTCCTTTTGGCAAACCTTTGGCCCCACTTTATCTTCTAGACAGTGGACTGAAGAAAAAGTTCAAGACGGTTTCGAGAATTCCGTTTGGGCCTTTAGATTGGCGGGACAGTCGAATATCGTTAAGAATACCCATGATTAAATAATCAACGATGCGCATAACTGATCTACGAATTCATTCCATCGCCATGGCCGATCCTCCGCTGAGGAGTTCCTACGGTCTGCACCAACCCTACGCGCTTCGCAACGTCATTGAACTGGAAAGTGAGGACGGTGTCATTGGCATCGCCGAAACATACGGGGGGGAAGAACCAGCAACGGCTCTGGAAAATCTTAGAAACCGCGTAGTGCAAGCAAACCCCTGGAAGTTATTGGGAGATCTTATTCCATTAATCGAGGATGGCGCTTCGGGCATGGAAAGATCTCAAACACATCATGTACCCGGAGAAAATCCTCTGGATGCCGATACAAGAAGCTATGCGGCGATAGAGACTGCTTGTCTAGACCTAATAGGGAAGAGTTTGGAGGTTCCTGTTTGCGAGCTGATAGGTGGTCGAGTGCGCGATGCAGTTTCATTCTCCGCTTACCCTTTCTACAAGCACGGCGGCGGCGGCGGCGAAGGCGACGATGTCAGGGACGACGAGTACGGTGAAGCCCTTACCCCCGAGCAATTGGTTGGGCAGGTCAGGCAAATGGTAGATCGTTACGGTTTCAA
>CAWVZQ010000412.1:0-3071 GCA_963934405.1 uncultured Opitutales bacterium
CGATTACGCCATCGGTTTCCATTCCGCAAGATTCTGAGGACAAAAAGGATGTTGCCCCCCCGTTGGAGCCCGCTCCCACTCCTATCAGACTCACTCCATCGCCTCCCGTCGCACCCCCGACTCCCGTACCACCTGCCGTGCCTCCGGGGCCACCTCAACCAAGGCTACGAAGCGTCATTCCGCTGGAGGAAGGACCCACGGAAGATATCGTTCCTGATCAATCAGACGGAATTGAAGGAACGAGGTCTCTACCCTTGCCGCCTCCTCTGCCAAAGGCAAATGGAGCCAACGCCACTGGAGATTCCAACAAGACTAAGCGGCGCGGTTTATTGCCCAGCCTGTTTCCACGTAAATAGTTCGGTTTGAGTGGACTTCGAGAGAGGTCATCCGACCTCATCAAGACCCACTCGGCGAAAATTCATTCGTTTCACTTCTTCGGAACAATGCCGCTAGCAATTTCGTAACCCGCAATGAAATACCCAAGCCACTTGTCCTTTTCGTCGGTTACCGCCCAAGTGGCATTGGCGTAGGTGGCTTGGAAAAGCTTTTCACCTGGCTTGATTTGGCCATAGGACTGAAGTCCTTCGCGATAATTGATCCAGCATAGCTTGACCAAGTTTTCGTAATGATTCTTGAAGATAATTTCCGTCTGCCCCTCATTGTCGAAATGTTCTCCGTCCCTCAATCGATACTCCTTGAGGCATTCCTCCAGCCAGGCATTGGACTTGCCCGTAACCATTGAAAAGAACGCCGGAGCTTCGGGCACAGCTCCAAACCAGCGGTTTCCTTCTTTGCTCAGTTCGCCGACGTTGGCACACATTCACTACAATAAAAACCGAGTGTCACTTCAGCGACAAAGATTCTGAAACCCGCACGATCACTAGCCTTGCGGAGAAGAAAATGGTACCAAGGGTCGGACTCGAACCGACGACCCACGGATTATGATTCCGTTGCTCTAACCAACTGAGCTACCCTGGCACGACCCGACAAACACTGACTATCCTGTGTTTGTCGGTCGAATGAAAGTTTGATAAAAACCCATGTTGTCCATATTTTGGGACAATATTTCAAACGACCAGCAACTACGGAGGACGAAATGAGGGAATTAAGTAAGTGGAACATTGATAAGTTAAAGATTGCGGAGAAGAGGACGCCGGGAGGGAAATCCTACTTCCAATTATTTGGCTATCTACCAGACGGGAAAAAAATTCGCAAGCGTTTTGAAACCGAAAGCGAAGCCAAGAGATTGAGTCGCGAGTATGTAATTGAAATCGAGGACGAAACCTCCGTCGGTGAATACAGAAAAACCAAGCTGAGCCGGGAAGACGGAAGAGATGCGAAGTCGCACTCAAGTCTCTCAGCCAAAAAGATGGAGAGCATACGCTCTCCTCGGCAGTGGAGTTCTTTAAGGCCAACTACAAGGAGAAGAGTTGTACGTCGACGACTGCAAGAACCGCAATCTGGATGTCTCCACCCTTACGGGTTACAGTCATCGCTTAGGCAGAATGTCCCTAGTTTGGGGCAACAGGATGGTCGCCTACCGGATCAAGTCGGCCCTTGGGACGATGAGACTAGAAAGAATGTGTCGAACTGGGAGAGAAACCAAGAAAAACGCGCTTTAAGCGCCTTCTTTTCCTTTTGCCTCACAAGGGAATGGTGCGAATCTTCTCCCGTCGCGAAGGTTAAGGCGTCAACCGTCGAAGGTTCAGACCCCGAGGCATACGATCCCGAAGAAGCTCAACAAATCATGTCTGCCGCCGTCAGGTACGAAAAGCTATGCCCCGAGGACGAATCTCTGGTCCCCTGCATCGCGATGGGTTTCTTTGCAGGCATGAGGAGGAAGGAAATCATGAGGTTGGATTGGGAAGAAGGCGAGGAAACGGTTGCCATCAAAGGCAAGGGAAAGGGTCTAAAGAGAAGAGTCATCGACATGACTCCCACTTGCATTGAAAACCCTACGCCAAGGCGAAGGGTTCCGTGTGGCCTCCGAATCAAAAGAAACTCAACTACCGCATCCTGCTCTAGCTGGCTTCAAAATCGATCCGACTTACATCAACTGCAAGACACACGAAGTCCTCGCGCCTTTGCTAGAGGACTCGAACGATGCGAGCAGACCCTCAACGATTGACAATGGCTTGAGGCACTCCGGACTCACTTATCACTTGAGGCTGACCAACCATGACGGCGAGACGACCCTCTGGGGCGGCAATAGCCCCAAGATGATCCACGAATCAGTACAAAGGTCTCAAAGACCAAGCAGCAAGCTCGGGACTATTGGGCGGTCCTTCCCGATGGTTCGGATCGCAAAGCTATTCGTGCCGACAAGCGGTGGAGCAAACTTTACGGCGGCGGCGATGCCCGCGGCGGAAGAGAAGCCGGTGGCGTTGGCTTCGGTTTGGTTAGTATCCTCGCCGTAATAAACTTTGCCGTCCCTGTAGAAGTCGCGGCCATCTTCAGCCCCGTCATTGTTGTAATGGGCTCAAACTCCATTCCCGTTCTCATCGACGCCTGGCTCTGGACACCTTTCGCCATTCGGCTTCTAGATAATGGAAGTCAATACCTAGCCGAGAGACTCTAAGTTTTTGATGACTCCTATCTTGCCATTTGCATACCAGTGGACGTTGTCCATACCAAGCAGGCCCTTCCAAAAGGTGGATTTCTGACCATACTTGAAGTCATATACGCAATTGCCACCCAAAGAACGAACTTCCTGGTTCAGTTTCCCCTTGATGTCATCCAGAGACTTGAGCTGACTTTGACCAAATATTTGGTTCAACTCCGTCTCGATAGGCTTGATCAAGCTGACTCGGTCAGGAGTGCCTTCTATATAATAAACACCCTGACATTCTGAATAATGCACTTTTACGCTACGCCTTGTCTCTTTCGAGCAACACGATCATTTCCTCGCGATTGCCCGACATAAAGCCCGGGAAGCTGGCGGTGGCGCAGCTGATGACCCGCCATCCTTGCTGGGCATAGCTGTTGACTGCTTCTTCCAGCTTTTCTGGGTCGAATTTGCTGCTGAACCATTTGTCTTTTTGGCTTAAAACTTTATATTCTTTCATTTTCGT
>CAWVZQ010000413.1:0-3063 GCA_963934405.1 uncultured Opitutales bacterium
GGGTTCTCGGCAATGTAATAGCCTATGTCATCGGTTTGTCCGTAGACACCCGGCTTGATGCCCGCTCCAGCCATCCACATGGTAAAGGCGTGGGGATGATGATCTCTACCGTAGAAACCTTTCTTCAATTCATTGCGAACGTTGTTTTGCATCATCGGCGTGCGTCCGAATTCGCCGCCCCAGACAATCAGGGTTTCCTCAAACAGGCCGCGTTGCTTGAGGTCGGTGATCAAACCGGCAATGGCACGGTCGATCTGTTGGCACTTGATGGGCAAGGTTTCGTCGATCGATTCGCCTAGAGAGGAACCGTGATGATCCCAACCCCAGTCGTAGAGCTGGACGAAGCGGACGCCATTCTCGACCAACCGACGGGCCAAGAGGCAATTGTTGGCAAAGGTCGGATCATTTCCCTTGTAAAGGCGGCGCGGATCGGCTGCCGATTCGGATTCCGAAACATGACCAGGCTTGGCCCCGTACAGCTTGAGCATGTGTTCGGGTTCCTTTTTTAAGTCCATCACTTCGGGAACGGACATTTGCATGCGGAAGGCCAGTTCGTATTGGGAAATCCGCGTTAGGGTCTCCGGGTCACCGACATGCTTATGCTGATATTCGTTCAGGTCCCTGATGGCATCGAGCGTCTTTCTACGGGCCTTGCGGCTAAGTCCCTTGGGGTCGGAAAGATAAAGGATCGGATCCCCTCCGTCCGTGCGGCATTGCACACCTTGATAGAGGGTGGGAAGGAATCCCGATCCCCAGAGCGATTTGCCTGCGCTTGGGGTTTTCCCGCCGGATGCAAGGACTACGAAACCAGGCAGGTTCTCATTGACGCTGCCCAAACCATAGGTGACCCATGAGCCCATCGAAGGATAGCCCAGGAGGGAATTGCCCGTTTGGAGGAGGAGCTGTGCGGGGGAATGGTTGAATTGTTCGGTGTGCATGGAGCGGATCATGCACACGTCATCGATCACCGAGCTTAGTCCGGGTAGGAGTTCGCTCACCCATTGTCCGCTCCGCCCATGTTTCTTGTAGTCAAAAACCGGACCCATCATCTTGGGGGTGCCCTTGATGAAGGCAAAGCGTTTGCCCTCGAGGTATTCCTTGGGACAGTCCTTGCCGTGAAACTTGGTCAGGGCGGGCTTGTTCTCGAAGAGGTCGATTTGCGAAGGCGAACCGGCCATATGCAGGTAAATGATTGACTTGGCCTTGGCGGGGATTCGAAATCCTTTTTGCTTTGCCGCATAACCATTGTTCGCCAAAAGATGGTTAAGGGCGATGGAGCCAAATCCCAAGCCGGTTTGCCCGAAGAAATGACGCCGGGTGATGGCCTGAGTGTTTTGCAGGTTTAAAGGGAGGTCCATAAAATCAAGGTTTCATAAAGGTTTCGTCCAAGTTGAGAAGCACGCTGGCAAGGGCGACCAAAGAAGGATCTCCGTCCTTGAGGTTGGCTGCAGATAGAAAGTCGGATTGGTTGGAGATTTCCGGTTTCAGTTGATGGTAAAGTTCGTTCAGTCTCTTAAGCTCATCTGGGTTTGGTGGACGGGTCAGGATCCTCCGGAAGCCAAAGGTGATTTGTTGATCAAGCTTGTCGGAAGATTTTTGCATAAGGTTAGCCAATGCCCCAGCGGCTTCCAGATAGGCTTCGTCATTTAGGGTAATGAGGGCTTGCAGGGGAGTATTGGTACGAATCCTCCTGATTTGACAAACTTCGCCCGAGCCGGCGTCGAAGGTGATCATGGCGGGATGAGGGCTGGTGCGCTTAAGGTAAGTGTACAGTGCTCGGCGGTATCGGTCCGGACCAGTTGCATTTTTCCATTTTTCCCCGCTGTAGGTAGATTTCCAAACGCCGGGCGGCTGGGGAGGCATCACTGACGGACCGCCGATTTTCCGGGTAAGCAACCCGGATGCGGTCAAGGATTGGTCACGAACTACCTCCGCGGACAATCGAAACCTCGGCCCCCTGCCGAACAAACGGTTGGTAGGGTCAGCGGTAAGCGATTCAGGGCTAATCGATGAGCTTTGGCGATAGGTTCTCGAAAGTGCGATCGTCTTGAGCAGTTTCTTAAGTGACCAACCGTTTTCCCGATAATCGACGGCAAGCCAGTCGAGGAGTTCGGGATGCGAAGGCATAAGACCTTGGGAGCCGAAATCCTCCTCGGTTTCTACGAAACCTCTTCCAAACAAACGGGCCCAAATACGGTTCACCATGACGCGGGCGGTCAAGGGATTTTCCGGTTCCATGAGCCAGTGGGCAACACCAAGCCGGTCCGCTTTTTCTCCTTTGAGCAATTCGCCAAACAATTCGGGGACGCCAGGTTCAACCTTATCTCCTTGATCGAGAAAGTTTCCCCGGTTGTGAATGCGATTCTCGCGATGCCGGTTGGCAGGAAGTTCGCGCATAACCGGGGTTTTGGAAAACCCGTTTTTCAATTTGTTCAAGCCCTGCTTTACCGTGTTGAACTGCGTGTGCAGTTCACGGGTTGCCGGATAATTAACCTTTTCAAAAAGCCGCTCGATGCCCTGCATGGGTTTGACTTCGGGGGTCAACCACTTGGTTGGATAAGCACTAGCCGAGAGACGGAACTTTTCAAAGAGTAGGCCTTGTCCGTATTCCTGCTCGAGCGTTACTTTAAGCTGCCCACCCGAAACTGGTTTCACGAGATCGAATACAGCGGCGTGGGGTTGCGAGGCCTTGGGAGAAAAGGCCCAGCCCGCGTTTATTTTCCCATCTATTGCCTTGGCTACTTCCCAGCCCCGCTGGGAAAAATCCGCCCGGGGGTTCGAAAAAGACAAGGCAACGGGCTCCCTGCCATCCTCAATCCATTGGGCTGTAAACTCGCGCAGGGCGACATTTTTATCCTTCCATTTCCCTCCGTTCTTTTTGGGGAAAGTATCGATGCGGATTGCCGTTACAGGTTTTTCTTCAGGAACCTCAAAGCTGAGAACCCAGGTGTCCTTGTCTGGGTTCTCCGCGTCTACACTCAAGATTCCGTCTTTTGTCTGGCCAAGGTTTACCTTCTTTTTCGATTTCATATCCAAGAGCTTGAGCGGTTTCCAAAGCGGCTC
>CAWVZQ010000414.1:0-3057 GCA_963934405.1 uncultured Opitutales bacterium
CTATAGGTTGGTCGGGGGAGAATCCGGGGTTTTCGGGAATATCGTAACGCGCCTCGTCTGTTTCCAGTGGTGGGTTGTTGATGCTTTTGTCGGTCGTGTTTTCTAGATCTTTAGCATCCTCTCCGCATCCGATGGAATTTAAAAGAAGTACGTTTGTCAGGACCAGAGTAAAACCTTGTTTCATAAACTCTCGAGGTGTGTTCATAACTCGGGACCGCCAGACTCTCCTACTGAAGTAAGGCCGAAAACATCATCAATTGGTTTCCACGAATACCCGATTTTCATATCTGTCGCCAGCCTCTTGGCCTCGTTGAAGGCTTTGAAGCAGTCATTAGTTACGAATACCCTGAATGCGAGATATTCCGTTCTCGGTTTTACTGTTCTGAAATAAGCTGCAAGGGAGGCGCGGTGCCGACTGGGGTCGAATCCTTGATCCATTTTTGGCTTATGCCAATATACCTTTCTTCCCAACGGTGTAGTGGATTCGGTAATGGTGAACATTTGTTCTTTGTCGGGATGATGACAGGGATAGACTTTGCCGTGCTTGACCAGAACCCAAAGATAACCCTTTCCCTTGTCTTTCTTTTCCTTTGGTAATCGTAGGTGTTCTGTCCTTTCTCTCTTTGCCTCGCCTATAGCTGCATTGGATTCGTTCAAGACCCCACGGGATTCTTCGATCGCAGACCTCAGTTGTCCGTTCCGCCCCGTTAGGGCCTGATTCCTTTCAGTGAGTTCTCTTTTGCGGTTTTCCAAGTCTTTGGCGAGATTGGTACTGTTCGTGGGGATGCTCGCCAAACGTCTTTGGAAGCGAGAAATGTCTGCATTCGTCTCTTCTCTTTGTTTTTCCAACTTTGCTTTTTCTCGGGCCAAAGCCATTGCCTTTTCTTCCGAATCCGAGACATTGGAGTCGGGTAACGCGAGGGTCATTGATTCCTCGATTTCTATTTCGCCGTCGAGTCTGGCAATGCGTTGATCTTCCAATAGAGCTTGGGTACGAAAACTTTTTGGCGCCAGCGATGAGTCGTGAGCTTCTTGGCTCATCAGGGCGATGAGCAAGGTTATCAGAATGATGCCTCCGAATGCGTTGCAGAGGGTGTCCAGAAGCAAATCGAGGCTGTCGTCGCTATCGTCTTCTTCTAGCATGGTCTAGTCGGGTAACGAAAATAATACTTCTTGGGATTCCTCAATCGGGTCGTAGCCGACTTGAAAGCCTTCGCCTTTTGCCAAGTCGATTATTTTTTCGAAGTACTTGGCTCCCGAAGGCTTGAACAGAAAGTTGATCCTGTAGTTGCGAGGCGAACAACCTTTTACTCCTGCCTCGAAGCTGTCGGTCAATGAGCGTGAAGAGAGAACTTTTAGCGACTCGGGCTTGTCAAATTCCTCGAACCGTATGTTCCGTCCATCTACCGTCACCAGCAACGGATCCTTCCCGTCCGGGTCTCGTTCGGGTATCATCCAGATGGAATTTCTTTTTCGACTCTCGGAACTTAGTTCGGCTTTCGCGTCACTTACTTCGGATCGCAAATCCTGTAATTGTCTTTCCAAACTTTCGTTCTTTCGTTCTTGAGTTTCCAACTCATCCGTCAACCGGGCTATTCGCTGCTGAGTTTGCTCCAGTCCAAGTTTCCTCGTCTGTTCCTGCAGGATGGTCTCCCTTGCCAATAAAGTCGTCTTCAAGTCGGTAAGTCGGTCTCTCAAGTTTTCCCACTCTGCCCGCAAGATTTCCACCGAGCTCATAAGAGAATCAATTGACAAAAGGGCTCCCTCCGAGCTTCTCCGTCTTTCGAGTAGTTCTCTGTTTCTTTCTCTAAGAACCGTTAGCCTTTGCTCCATCTCCATCCTTCTTTGATGGAGTTCCTCATATTCTTCCTCGGGCACGACCAGTCCATCGACTGGAGACGTTTCGTTCCCCTTTTCGCCATGAACGACGTTTATCGTGAAAGACAATTGCAACGCTATGAGTATAAGAATTCCCAGGACTGCGGTGATCACGTCCTGAAAGGCGAAGAAGCTAGGCTCTTCCTCATCTTCCCCTCTGAGGAAATCACTCATTCTCGTTTGAGGTGAGCTTGAGTTTGGCCAAGACGTGCACTTGGCAATAGTCGTTGCACTGGTCGAGAAAGAGAGACTCCCTGAATTTCAGGAAGTTGGTTAGGAAATGGAGGGAGATCGTGGCCAGCAAACCGACGAGCGTGGTGTCGAATGCCGTGGATAGGCCGGCCGTTACTCCGCCGAGCGACTCTTTTATCGCCTCCACTTCCTGTGTGCCTGCAATGGTATCCCCAAAACCGCCGATAGCGTCTCCCAATCCCAATACCGTACCGATGAAGCCCAGTACGGGCGTGGCCCATATGAAACCGCGAATCAGGCTGTAACTGGAGGCTACCTGCTGCTCGTCGATCTTACTCTGGTTTCCGAGGATGCTTGTAACGTCGCTGATTTGCCCGATGTTGCGTAGGTTTGAGAGTGCCACCTCGATCCGGTTGAGGAGAATGAAGTTGCGGGCCGAATCGACTAGAGTTTCGGTCCGAACCAATACTTCCTGAGCGGTCTTGGTATTGAGAGAGAAGTCGGGTTCTTGGGGTACTACGGCAAGGTCGAGGGCTTTTTCTTGAAACTTTAATTTCCGCCACTTCACGAAGAGTGTGGCTATTCCCCAGAAAAAGAGGAAAACGATGGCATATGGAGTGAAGCCTCGGTCGGTGAATTTTTCGGATAGGTCGGCCAAAATTTCGTATGGCTCCAGAACGAAGAAGCACATTCCGTAGAAGAGTAGGGTTCCTAGTACGCCCAGTACACAGGTGAAGAAAGTGTTGGCTCGCGTAAAGCGTCCACCCGTTAAGCCCAGTCGTTGTTCGATGTCTTTGTTCGACCAATCGAGGGCCAATGCCGTGATGGGCATTCTCGTTGAGTCCAGTTGGATGTTACTTTCTTGCATGTGCCGGTTGTGGTTGGGGTTTGTTCGGTTCTTGGCTCTCTATTTGTTTACGACAAGACAGTCTGCCATCATGTCGTGGAGGGCTTGTTTCTTTTCCGTCCATCCTGCCATGAGGAATC
>CAWVZQ010000415.1:0-3056 GCA_963934405.1 uncultured Opitutales bacterium
CCAACACCGGCATCATTGTAGAAACTTTCAAGGAGGCCGCCAGAATAGCTGCCGATCATGGCGAGCGCCTCGCCGCAGAGGGTGAGATCTGCTGGGCGGGCATGCATAGCTGGAAGGATATGTTGGATTTGCTCGAAGGCGTCGGTATGCCCGAGACCCTTGGCTTTCAAGCCGACCTCGCCCACACCTACCTCTACACCTTGGGTTACAATGCTCCTGAGCACGCACTGTTGCAGGAAGGTTACTCCGAGGAAGAGTTCTATGCCGCCTACGAGCAGATGACGGACAAGCTCCGTCCATGGACCATCGACTTTCACGTTGCCCAGAACGATGGACAGGTTCACGGAGCCGGCGACCACGACAAGACGGGGAAGCACTGTCCGGCCGACGATCCAAATGGTAAACTAGATATCACGCGCTGCTCTCAATACTGGCTCAAGGATTTTGAAAGTCGTGGCATCAAGCACATCTGCTGGGATGGTTGCATGTTCGCCAACTCCACTTTGGAGAATCCCGACACATGGAACGTCATCCTCAAGGCGATGCTCGACGTTCGCAACTCTTAGGGATTTAGTGGCAGTCCGCTAAGCGTCTCCTGAGCACGGAGACATCTCCCTCTCCCTTCTTGTTGTTCAGATTGCTAGGTGTTTCTGGTTTTATTATTATTAGAACTGTAGTTCCTGTTCTCATTTGCGGTCGGGAAACTATTGGCTAGCAATAGGTGTTAATAGTCATATTTATTTAGTTATTCTTATTCGCCTTGTTAGCGGAACTAAAAAAAAGATGATCGGTTTGATTTCTACTTGTAGAATTGGGTCACCGTATCGATGATGAATGTTACTTTATTTGCTAAGTGATTTTTCTTATACGATCAGTTTTAAAAGCTTTTCTGTTGGGGTTGTTGCCTGCTTTAGTTTTTGGGCAGGTGCCTTTGGGGGGAGTCGAGGCAAATGCTACTTTGCCCAAACTTGAGTTAATTCCCTTAGAACGAAATGATGACGCCCTAACCCCGTTTGAAAAGACTGAGCTTAGGCGGTTGTTTGGCTTGGACTTGCGGGAGTTGGCTCGGCGTCCCGTACACGGAGTTTTAGGTTACGAGCAAGAATATTGGCGGAATCCTGCATCGGTGCACGTCTTGCGTCCGGACGATGTCAGTCTCAACGGTCACGTCCTTACCGTGGAAGCTTTCCGTGGCGTGCCGGGTATGCACGTGACTCGCGGCGCGGGTTACGACGATTTTGCCATCATGCGGAACTTCAGTGGTTCCTCCACGGAGAAGTTTCTCGCTATGGTGGATGGTCGGGAGGTCCTTCAAATCATGGGTGGGACGGTTAATGCGACTGGCGAGGGTGTTCCCTTGGAGATTCTCGACCGAGTGGAAATCATTCGGGGACCAGGTGCTTCCATTTGGGGCACAAATGCGGTAAGCGGCGTTTACAATGTCGTCACCAAGAGCGCTGCCGCCACGCAAGGAGATTCCGTGCGGTTGGTCATTCGCGACGATGGCACTTTTCTCGGAGACTACGTTCATGGAGGTCAGGCGGGAGAGGATGCCTTTTATCGAGTCTGGTTTCGCGACCAAGAGTATGCCGAGGGCACCTTGAACTCCGGTTTGTCCGCCAAGGACGACGGTTACTTCCGCAAGTTGGGTTTCCGTTACGACAAAACCTTGTCAAGAGATCTTGACTTCACTTTCGCAGGCGCCTTGGGCAAGCGGCGAGTGGATCACGTGTTGGATTTGAGCCAGCGGTTGTATTATGATAATTCTGCTGGAACTTTGGGGGCAACTCCCCTCGTTCCCATTGCCAATTTGCCCACGCACATTCCAGGTACTTGGCCCTCCTCTCGTGCTTCCGATCTCTCGATGCCTGCTGGGTTTACTCGATACGAATACTGGGGAGAAATGCCTCATGATGCAGGTCATCTGAGAACCAAGCTTTCGGGAGTTACCGACTCTGACTTGGAATGGTCTTTGACCGGGTATGCCGAGCAATACAAAACCTTTCTCGGGCATGTCGGTCACCGTTGGGAACGCAAGGAATACGACATCGACTTCCGGGCGAATACGACCCTCGGCGATCGGCATAATATAGCCTTCGGTCTGGCATCCCGTCATATGAATTTGGAAGTTGAGGACGTGGTTACGCCCCCTTGGAACTTTCCGGTTATCGATACGATACCCGGTACAACGACTCCTTCCTCCATGGTCCCTACTTCGGACATACCTATTCTCGACTACGGTGAGAATCCGACGAAGTTCGATCGTTTTTCAGCCTTCTTTCAAGATTCGTACGAATTTACCGACAGTCTCCTGCTTTCTGCCGGAGCGAAATTTGAAGAGAGTGACCTTGCCGGTACCGGCGTCCAGCCGGGAGCGCGCCTTTCGTGGGCAGTCAACGACTACAATGTCTTATGGTCAGCGTATTCTCGGGCTTATCGCACTCCTTCATTGGTGGAACGCTACACTAAAGTTTCCTACGCCCGCGTATGGGTGCCAATCGATCCGACAGATCCACTGGATCCAGCAAAGGGATTCTGGATGAACCAATCCTTTTCCGGTAATCCCAACCATGAAAAAGAAGAAACTGATGCGTTCGAAATCGGTTGGCGTTCTCAACCGTGGGTCGATTTTACTCTCGAGCTGTCTCTTTATCACTACGATACCACAAACGCCATTTTTTCCGGTCCTCCCATTTACGAAGCCCACGACGTAAGGACTTCGGGGGGAGAATTTACCTTTGACTACAGCCCTTTCCATTATTGGACACTGAAGGGAGGCGCATCCCGCACCATCAGCAAGAAGGAAGGTGTGGAAACCGACAATTTCCCCAAGACCTTGGCCAATGTTTCTTCTCACCTTCGTTTGAGGGACGACCTTATCTTCAGCCAGAACTTCTACTATGCTGCCGAAAGAACGATCCCTTCTGCATACAATGAACAGTTCATTCCCGCCCACTTACGGATGGATCTCGGGTTTATCTGGAGACCTGACGAAAGTCTAGAGATCGGCCTTTTCGGTCGCGACCTTCTCGATCCCCATCACCCCGAAAACATGT
>CAWVZQ010000416.1:0-3054 GCA_963934405.1 uncultured Opitutales bacterium
GGTGGAACCCGGGGCCACCGCCTCCGACACTTTGGACGGCAACCTCACGAATCAGGTGACGATCACGGGAACCGTGGACGTGAACAGCACGGGCGCCTACGTTCTGACCTATTCGGTGTCGGATGCCGCGGGCAACGATTCCAACGTCACCCGCGTAGTGAACGTGACTGGGATGGCGGCTACCCTAGTGGTGGACTTGAACACCACCGTGCCTCTGCAAATGATCTGGGTGGAACCCGGAACATTTACGATGGGCAGCCCGACGAGCGAAGCGGGGCGCGGTTCGGACGAGACCCAGCACACCGTGACCCTCACGAACGGTTTCTACCTGGGCAAGTACGAGGTGACGCAGGCCCAGTACGAGGCGGTGATGACGGGGAACAGCAACAGTTTGAGCGCCACGCCCAGCCAGTATTCGGGTAATGACCGTCCCGTGGAGAAGGTGAGCTGGGACGACGCCCAAATCTTTCTCACCCGCCTGAACGCGGCGGAGCAGACTGCGGGCAGGTTGCCTGCAGGTTGGAGTTACGTTTTGCCGACGGAGTCGGAATGGGAGTACGCCAGCCGGGCGGGCACGACCACGGCGTATTCGTGGGGGAACGACATCAATTCTTCTCATGCGAACTGGAACTGGGATGGAGCTCACAATACAGGGAACGATGCCAAAGAAACTGTCAACGTCGGGCAATACGCGGCCAACCCGTGGGGCTTTTTCGACATGCCCGGAAACGTCTGGGAATGGACGGCTGACTGGTACCAGGCTGCTTATCCGGCAGGTACGGTGACCGATCCCACGGGACCAGCTTCGGGTTCGTACCTGGTCCTACGCGGTGGCTCCTGGGACACCACCGGGTCGAGCTTGCGCTCCGCTCTGCGCAACGGCGCCACCCCCCCTGGCCACCGCGGCAACTCCCTCGGCTTCCGTGTCGCGTTTAAGTTCACGGGCGTTCACACCGTAACCTCGGCGTCCAACCTGGAAATGCTCTGGGTGGAACCGGGAACCTTCACCATGGGCAGCCCGACGAGCGAAGCGGGGCGCGGGACGAACGAGACCCAGCATAACGTGACGCTCACGAAAGGATTTTACTTGGGCAAGTACGAGGTGACGCAGGCTCAATACCAAGCGGTAATGACGGGGAACAGCAACAGTTTGAGCGCCACGCCGAGCCAGTACACGGGTAACGACCGTCCGGTGGAGAAGGTGAGCTGGGACGACGTCCAAATTTTCCTCACCCGCCTGAACGCGGCGGAGCAGGCGGCGGGCAGGTTGCCCGCAGGTTGGAGCTACGTCCTGCCCACCGAGTCGGAATGGGAGTACGCCTGCAGGGCGGGGACGACCACGGTCTATTCTTGGGGGGCTACGATTGCTGCCTCAAATGCGAATTATAACAACAACATCGCACAAACCCGCGACGTCGGCCAATACGCGGCCAATCCGTGGGGCTTTTTCGACATGCACGGAAACATCTGGGAATGGACGGCTGACTGGTACTTAGCGGCTTACCCGACGGGATCGGTGACCGACCCCACGGGCCCAGCATCGGGCTCGGCCCGGGTCGAACGCGGTGGCTCCTGGAGCCACATCGGGGCGAACTTGCGCTCCGCCCTGCGCAGCGCCAACGCGCCCGGCAGCCGCCTCAACTACCTTGGCTTCCGTGTCGGTTTCAAAGCCAGCCAGTAAAGGAGCCACGGACGGAAGGATGACGGACGGGGCGACAGGCAGGGCGGAGCGAAGCGGGCCTTGGCCCAAGGCGGAGCAGGGCCAAGCCAAGCAAGCGAAGCCCACGCGTAGGTTTCCCCCGTTGTCATTGCGAGGAGGGGCACAGCCCCGACGCGGCAATCCAGCAGAACCATCCGGCACCCCCCCGCATCGCCCCGTGATTTCAGCCTGAGGCTAGATTCTTCTTGATCTGCTTCACCCGAGCGAACTCGGGGAGCTCCTTGTAAAAAGAATCGAGGGGGAAGCAACCGGAGATCATGCCGTTGCGGGGAGCGGTGGTGCAGTCGCTGAAAGTTCGGCAAATGGAACGGCGCTCCAAGGCGCCTTGTTCCAACACGTCGGCGGGGAAACGGGGATAAGAAAGCACCATGCGCCCAAGCCCCACGAAATCCACCCAGCCTTCGCGGACGGCAGCTTGGCCGACGTGAGGCAAGTAATCCTGCAGGTAGGTGTAGCCCGTGCCGACCAAGGGAATATCCGGCACGGCGTTCTTGCACTCGCGTACCGCGTTTATCTGGCGGGCGACCCCAACGAGGGGATCTTCCGGCGGTTGGTACCCGTCGCTGGGCGGAAAGATGGCGGGGCGCTGGACGTGTGGGTTGGAATAGGGGCTTCCGCAACTGAGGTTGACGAGAGCCACGCCCGCTTCCTTGAGCTCGGCCACAAGCCGGAGGGGCTCGGCGAGATTGAGTTGCAGGGGATCGTTTTCGTCCACTCCGAATCCGTGGCGATAAGGCAAGTGGTCGGAAAAATCCATTGGGCGACCCGTTTCCGTGCTAGTCTTGAAGGGGACGGTATCGAAAAAGCTTAGACGCACGCCGACGATGAGGTCGGGCATTTCCTCCCGGATGCGGGCGATGATGTTCTTGAGCAAGCGCGTACGGCCCTCGAAATCACCGCCGAAGGGACCCGGACGAGAACGGGCGGACAGGAACTCGTGAAGTAAGTAACCGTGGCAGGCCTTTACGTCGACGAAGCGAAACCCGACCTTTTGGGCAAGACGAGCCGCTTCGACGTAGGTGTCGATCAGTCGATGCAGGTCGTCGTCCGTCCAGACGATGGAATCGTCTTCGGGGTCGATCCCGTACTTCTCGTCGAGCAAGGGGTGATGGCAGGCGATGCGCGGCTCCCAGCGCACCTTGTCGTTGGGACGGCAGAAACGCCCCGAGTGGGTGAGCTGTAGACCGACGAGAAGATCGTCGGTGGAGCCGAAGCTTTCGGCATGGGCATCGTTGAGAGTGGTGAGAAGCTGCCGAAGGCCGTCCTCGTTTTCGGGGGTGGCGAGAGTCTGGTTCGGGTTGGCCCGGCCGTCGGGCTGTACGGCGGCGGCCTCA
>CAWVZQ010000417.1:0-3045 GCA_963934405.1 uncultured Opitutales bacterium
GCCATGGTGTGTTGGCAAATGTCCAAGGTGGAGGTTTACGCCGAGACCTAACGGCAGGTTTGCAACCCAAAGCGAAGGATTCCGAAGGCGAACTCGTGCTGACGAAGGATGAACAAATTTTCGGTCCGGTAGGCGGGAGTGAACCCTCTACCCCCACCGGCTATATTCCTCGAGTAGGTTTTCCCGAATTGCAGGGCTATGAAATTGACATGGGGAGCCGTGTGGGTCGTTTGCCCTTCAATCAAGGAAGTACTTCGCCTCAAAACTCGCGCCGTGTTGCGTTGCGTGAATCAACTGCGGATTACTACTGCATCGACTTCGAGGATGCTGGAGACTTTGATTGGGATGTACGCATTGAAGCAGAGCGGATGGGTGACGGCAACATTCGTCTCTCCTTGTACCATCCCAGTTATACCTGCTATAACGCTACTGTTTACAACGATAAAGGTCAGAAGGTTCAGGGCTTGATCAACTGCAACCATAAGCGTGACCCAAGTGACCGTCGCGTAGTCACCGTGCAAGGTGGTCAGGGAAATAGTACTGAGAATGTAACCATCGATCCGGGAGGTCCTTTGTGGGATCAATTAAGAGACTACTATAACTTGCGTGCCTCGGGCAAAACCATGTCTCCGCGAGTTCAGATGGAAGACAAGGTAGGGGTTCATCCCGTAATATCTCGTACACAGTTCTTTCTTTATCCTACCTACGAGGGGGAGTCTTCGGGCAAGTTCCGTATCCGCTCGCACATTTTGCCGGCCGTGGTACTTTGGAACCCCCACGACGTTGATCTCGCACCCTCCAAGTACACCTTGGCGGCCTGGAATCGTGAGCAACACGGTTTCGGCGACAAATATCGAATTTATTATAATGATAGAAACATCTGCGAGAAAAACTACTATCGTTGGCAACCATGGAAAAGTGGCGGTCCAGAAGGCGAAATTCTGGACCAACGCAAAGCGAAAGTGGACATTAAAGGCAAAAATCCCGAAGCCGGTTATCCTAATGCCCATTGGCCCTACATCGATTTGGAAAACGAAATTGCCATTGATCTTATTGGTCCCTGTCAATACGGCACGATTTGGACCATCCTCGAGACTGTACCAGGTGAAACCTACGAGGTGCGATTCCCTTATGGCATCAACGAAGATGATCGACCAAAACCCTATGTTCGTAGGGGCATTGTATCTTGGGATGGAACCGACATGGCCACCTTCGAGGGCAATACTGAGCTTTTCACTTATGGTTCTCCGCAGGACTACGTAAGTTTCAGCGCAGTGGCCACTGCAGATCAAACCAGACTTGAGTTCCGTAGCGATACACACACTAAAGCGGATGGCGGATTTCAAAGACATGGCGGAAGGACCTGCCAAGGAGTAGTGGTCGGAATCTGCACGGTAAAGTCGGCATCCGGTTATCCTGCCTCGGTCAAAGTTTCCACGAAGTATTCCGGCTTAATGAGCAAGAAAATTGGCTTCGTTTTGGACAATTCTTCCGGATTGAAGGCAGGCGAGGCACTAGTCTTCACTCCCGCCGGCGAAGAGAAATACGCGGAATACAGCATCGGGCAAGCTCCGGGCAATGTTCTGACGGAGGGCTGGAACGGTGGTCACACCTTTTGGAAACCAACGGACAAGACCTTTGACGGTGATGCAAAGCCCACGCACGGGGAAGTCCTTCTCGACCAGAACGAGACCTACGTCGCACTCTTCAAGGGCGCCGTAGATACGGATTCCTCTTACAATGAACCATTGGTTCTGCTGTCGATGGGTCAATTCAAGGACGATGGCGTACAACCCGAGCAATTCCCGCTGCTTTCCAGCAAGTCCAGCGGTCGCTACAGTTCAAGTGAATTGGCCGGATCCGTCGGTCGTCGCTTCGTTATGCGATATGCCGCGGAAGAGGACCAATCGTCGAGAGGAGGACGCATACGCTGGCTAGCTAACTATAACCCACGAGCCTCTCTCCTGTCACCTACGCCATATGAATTTTCCGAAAGCGCGGAGCATCCCTTGACAGGCTCTCTTCAGACAATCCCCAACTATCGCACCAAAAAGGCGCGGATTTCCAACGACGAGTGGGAGGTGCCGGTTTCGGGTTCCGCTTCATACGACAGCCCCTTTATCGCCTACTCCCACCAAGCGGGTGTGACGCAAGGCACCTTGTTCGAAATTCCCAAGGGCTATGACCACGAGCATTTTCGCTCCCTCGCCCAATTCTCCCACGTCGATTTTTCCACGAAGACCCACAGGCTAATTCGCGAATTCCTGACATTTGACATCAGTTCTTTCTATGAAAAATACGCCATGCGTGGCCTCGGCTACAAACCCAGCTATGCCATCGGCAACTCGCTCGCCGATCCCCGCATTCCTCTCGATGCTCCTTATACAAACCTTAGTGAAAACATATGGGCCGCTACCGAGGCTCGCCTTGATGCGGGTTACCACTATGATCATTCCTATCTGTTGAACGAGGCTCTTTGGGACAGTTATTTTCTCTCGACTGTTCCCCGGAGCGTAACCTCCAAACAAATGGAGGAACTGGATTTCACCTTGTCCAATGATCGATTGAAACTTCGACGGGATCCGCGACTCCTATGGCGACAGGCTCGCGAACTTGTCGAAGCCGGTCTTCCGGTGCCCCAAGCCTATATGGCAATTCGCGATCGGAACGACGATGACCTGAAGTCCTACGACTTGGCGGCGTCCATGCTTCTGCTGGACGGAGCCTTCAACGTCAACTCGACCTCAGTCCATGCATGGTCGGCGTTGCTCGGCTCATTCTTCGGAGCCAAGGTCAAAGGTAAAGACGGCGTCCAACCCGGAGACGAATACGAGTCGCCCTTCTTAAGGATCAACGAACCGCTCGGCTCCGCGATCAAGGAAGGAGACAATGTGAATTCCGCCTCCGAAGAGGCTTACTTGGGGTATCGCTCGCTCAGCCAATCCGAAATCCGAGCCCTCGCCGCCGAAATCGTGACCCAAGTCAAGCGACGCGGACCTTTTCGCTCCCTTGCCGAGTTCGTTAATCGCACCTTGCCCGACTCCG
>CAWVZQ010000418.1:0-3037 GCA_963934405.1 uncultured Opitutales bacterium
CGTTCTCCTCGAGCATATCTTCCGCATAACCGAGACGGGACATGGTGCCACCGTTTACGGCTCTGAAGTTGGCCAACGACTGGATGTAGTCCACGAAATCGGCTACGCTGAAGTGCTGTAGCTTGTTAGTCGAGTCCAGTAGGTTCTTGTTGTTGTCCGCATCGGCGTCGACGTGACTACCGGACTTGGCGATCGCAGGATCGCTCGTCGTGGCGTAGAAGTCGTCCATGGTGCCGTAGATGCCATCATTACCGGCATTCAGACCACCATAGAACTGATCGTCCTGGGAGTTGTAGATTTCGTCTCCCGGAGGCAAAGGAGAATCCGTGCGACGGGTGACGGTGTTGGTGCGAACCGTTCCCGTGTTGGGCAAGCGATCGACGTAATCGAGCGATTGGTTTGCCCTGTAGAAAACGCCATCGGGAAGTCCTGATCCGCCACCGCCGCCGATGGTGTCGACGTACATGGAGAGTTCTCTCACCGCGCCGAGCCTCAACAGATCCTCGAACTCGGTGTAACCGTCGTCGGTCGGGTTGACGTAGGACGGATCGTTGGAGTCCAGATGCGAGACATAGACGTAGTGCTTGCCTTGATGGGAGATATTGTCTCCGCGGGTGTAGCTGGCGCTTACGGTTTGCCCGGTAAGCTTGCCGAAGTGCGTCTTCGACCAATGTGAGTTATTGGTGACGTCCGAGTACTCAGCGGTGACATTCGTAGCGAAGTCCGCTTGGTCTTCGGGGTTGGCTTCTATCTCCCAAGGACTCTTTACCCAAGAAGCACCAGTTAGTGCCCCTACGTTATTCCAACCGGCAGTTGCAGTGCCTAAGTCGACTGCATTCGTCACAACCGACCAACCTGAACCAGGAGTACCCGGAGAAGTATTGACGCCTACAGCACCAGCAATATTGGCAGCAGCTTTGTAATAAGTTCCATTGTGTTCAATGATGTCGGCGGCCGAGTAACCAGTAGCATCAGACCATGTAGCCGCTTGGAAGTTGGTAATCCCTGCTTTCGTAGCGCTAATCTGGTGCCAAGCTCCTCCGGAGAGCACATAAGAACCCAACTGGACATCCGATGCATCAAAATTGCCGCGAACCGTGCTGGGAGCAGTGTAGACGTCGGTACCGTCTAGGATCTTGTCTCCGGCGACAAAAGCGGTGTCCGTGGCATTGGTGCCAACCGCTTTACTAACGGAAGCTGGATCCACAGGTACCGTACTTTTGGCAACCGTTGCAGAAGCCTGAAACCAATTACCTTGATGGAGAACGTAGTCGTCCTTAGTTGCTGCAGCTCCCGTGTAGATGCCCTTCACCTTGGAGGAGATTTCCTTGACGTGCTGATTGGCGGCTCCAGGCGTCTCGTCGAAGATAATCTCGCCTTCCTTGAAGCTGACTCCGGCGGTCCAAGTCTTTACGTTCCAGTCGCTGTTTGCGACGTAAACGTCGCCGCCGACCTTAACGTAACCCGGCGTGTGATTGCGGGCTGTATTGAAGGCCATCAGTGACTTCAGCGATGCGGCAGCCGTGGCCCCGGTGCCCGAAGTGTAAATGGACGGCTCGGCCAAGTTGGAGTTTGCTCGAACGTATTCGGTGGTGGGCTTGTCGCCGGTGATGGCACCATTGGAGCGATCTTGTCCGACGTAATTGAAGAACTTGTTCTCGCCGACGTGTCCCGTACCTCCGGCGCCTCCATTGAACACTTTTTCCAGAGCGATGCCTTGCGGTACGTCCGCCTGAGCTTCGAGGAAGAGGTAACTGCCCGGGTTGGCCCAATGGGCGGGAACCCTGACGACGTCACCCTTCAGATATGCGACTTTCTCTCCCCTGGAGTTGTACTTGGTAGTGGTGGAGTCATAATCGGCAGCGCTTGGGAATGCTTCCGCAAAGCCTTTGCCGCCCCTGTCGGCGAGGCGAATCCAGTTTGAAGTCGCCTTGGCAGTGTCCTTGATCGAAGTGCCTGCTTTCACGTCTCCCAAGGCCATGAAGTAGCCGGAGTCCGAAAGTGATACGCCTTTCATATACACGACGTCGCCGTTTCCGTAATCACGGGAAGTCTTCCCGGGGCTGCTGTCGAGTAGACCACCATCTACAGTGAAATCGCCGACAAGTTGGCGATATTCACCATGTGAACCGGAATTGAGCTCGCCGTCGGCGCCGTACTTGGACTTGAGGTTTTCGAAAAGTCCCGTGCGATTAAGTTCTACCTTACCCGTAAGGCCATCCTCGGTCGTGACGATCTTCATCGGGTTGTTGTCAGGTTCCGTTTTGGCGAAAAGACTTACCCCGTTGAATTTCGATGACTGGAGTTCGACCAGTTGGGCCTGCAATTCCTTGAACTCATGGTTGTAGGTCTCTCGGTCGAGGCCATTCTTGGAAACGTCGTTGAAGAAGCTCTTCAGTTCCGCCATGCGATCCAAGATTTCCCCAGTGACCTTAAGCGCTCCATCCTGCATCTGCAGGAAGGATACCCCGTTTTGAATATTTTGCTTGGTGGCAGCAGTTCGACGGAGTTGGCTTTGCAACTTCATTCCGACCGCTAATCCTCCTGCATCATCAGCGGGCGAAATGATTCGCTTGCCGCTGGATAAGCGCAACATGCTCTTCTTTAAAAGATCATTTGCACGGGACATATTAAGCGCCGAATGCGACGCCGTCATATTTGAATTTATAACTATAGACATGTTTAGTCCTCCTTGACTTTCTCATCGGCAACATCCTTGTCGCCTGTTTCCCGGTATTTTTGATAAGGGTTTCGGTTCCCTTGCCGTCGACCTCCTTGTCTTCGACGCTTAGTAAAATCGACTGGACTCGAAAGAACTTTAGAAAAAAATTGAATTTTTATTTTTCGCATGGACTATCTGTGTCCACGCAGGAGCTCGTTTTGTCTTTGAAATTCTATCCACACCAAGCAAGGCAACTCACGGATCCTTTGTTTTACCGTTGTCATCGAGCAACGCTCGGCGTGTAATCAAAAATCTGATGAGCGAAGTTTACGTTGATGGCGAGAAGGTGGTCTTCGAGGGAGATATACCCGGGAA
>CAWVZQ010000419.1:0-3027 GCA_963934405.1 uncultured Opitutales bacterium
GGCAACACCCTTGCCACCTTTAGGTTCCTTCGCCGACAACAAGAAATCCTGAGCAAAAAGACCCAATACTGCTTGGCTGACTACATAGCCCCAAAGTCATCAGGCATTACGGACTACCTTGGAGGTTTCGCCGTGACAGCAGGGTCCGGAGTAGAAACTTTTGCTAAAACCTTCGAAGATGCGGGAGACGACTACTCGTCAATCATCGTCAAGGCGCTCGGAGATCGGTTTGCGGAAGCGATGGCCGAATACATGCACCACAAGATTCGCTGTTGGTGGGGGTTCGGAGAAAAAGAAAATCTCGACAATGATGCCCGCATTGCGGAAAAATACCAAGGCATCCGTCCCGCCTCAGGCTACCCCTGCCAACCCGACCACACCGAGAAGGACACGTTGTGGAACATTCTGGATGCGGAACAATCGACTGGCGTTCAGTTGACGGAATCTCGGGCGATGAATCCGGGGTCCTCTGTTTGCGGTCTCTATTTCTCCAACCCTAAAGCAAATTATTTCAACTTGGGTCGCATAAACCAAGATCAAGTGAAAGACTATGCCGCCCGTAAAGGTTGGACTGTAGCGGAAGCGGAAAAGTGGCTTAGGCCCAACCTTGCCACCTAAAGGGATAGGGAAGAGGTATTTGCTTTGGCGTTGCCGGTGTTGGCCCGCCTGCATTAATTGGTGAACCCTGAAAAACCGTTAGTAACAATGAAGCAAATGACTCCGATTGAGGAACTCCGCCACTCGGCATCTCACATTTTGGCGACGGCTGTGCTGCGTCTTTTCCCCGAGACCAAGCTGGATATAGGTCCTCCGACTAATACTGGTTTCTACTACGATTTTGATCTCGATCACAATTTCACTGCTCAGGATTTGGAATCCATCGAATCCGAAATGAAAAAAGTAGTGAAAGAAAACCAGAAGTTCGTGCGAATGGAGGTACATCGGGACGAGGCCATAAAGCTGATCTCCGAGATGGGACAGGAGACCTACAAGCTAGGTCGACTACAGGACATCCCGGAGGGGGAAGATATTTCCTTTTACCGGAACGGGGAATTCCTAGACCTTTGCGCCGGGAGCCATGTCGGTTACACGAAAAAGCTTAAAGCCTTCAAACTTCTTAGCATAGCCGGTGCCTACCACCGAGGAGACGAAAAAAACAAGCAACTGCAAAGAATTTACGGGACTGCCTTTCCCACCAAGGATGAATTAGCTCAATACCTTGAACGATTAGAGGAAGCTAAGAAGCGAGATCACCGACAACTCGGTCGCGAACTCGGGCTCTTTCACATCGACGAAATGGTAGGGCAAGGTTTGGTCCTCTGGAAACCCAAGGGTGCTATTATTCGACAAGAGCTTGAGAAGTTCATCTCCGAAGAACTAACCAAGCAAGGCTACTCGCAAGTATACACTCCACACATCGGCAAACTGGATCTATTCCGCACTTCGGGCCACTTCCCATACTATCGAGAATCGCAATACCCGCCAATCGTTCATCGCGAATGCCTCGATGCTCTAGCTGAAGAAGGTTGTTCCTGCGCAGAACTCTCCAACAAGCTAGATCAAGGGGAAATCGACGGGTATCTGCTCAAACCGATGAACTGTCCGATGCACATTCGCATCTTTCGCTCCGAACAGCACTCCTACCGCGATCTCCCGATTCGCCTCGCCGAGTTCGGTACAGTCTATCGCTGGGAGCAGTCAGGCGAACTCAACGGCATGACTCGTGTTCGCGGTTTCACTCAGGACGACGCCCACCTCTTTCTCCGAGAAGATCAACTTCAGGATGAGATTCAAGGTTGTCTGGGATTGGTAAAGCTAGTTTTCTCCATTCTGGGAATGAACGATTATCGAGTTCGCGTTAGTTTGCGTGATCCCGAATCCGACAAGTACGTTGGAGATCCAGCCGCATGGGACAAAGCGGAGTCCGACATCCGTGAAGCAGTCAAGGCCATGGGCGTAGATTACGTTGAGGAACTAGGCGAGGCAGCGTTTTACGGCCCGAAGATCGACTTCATTGTCAAGGACGTCATCGGTCGTGAATGGCAGCTCGGGACGGTGCAGGTAGACTACAACCTGCCCGAGCGCTTCGATCTCTCCTACGTGGGTTCCGACAACAAGGACCATCGTCCCGTCATGATTCATAGAGCCCCGTTCGGTTCCATGGAGCGATTCTGCGGCGTTCTCATCGAGCACTTTGCGGGCAGCTTTCCGACTTGGCTTGCCCCTGAGCAAGTGCGTCTGCTCCCGATGAACGACGATCTGGTCCCGCAGGCTCAAGATATCCTTGAAAAATTCAAATCCGCTGGACTCCGTGGGAGCGTGGATAAACATGCAGCGAAACTAGGCGCCAAAATTCGTAATGCCGAAAACGATAAAATCCCCCACATGCTGGTTCTCGGGAAACGCGAAGCTGAGGAAGGGAAAATCTCCGTCCGTTCACGAGCCAACCCCGAACTGGATGGCCCCATGACCGTAGACGAATGTCTGGCTAAACTCCTTGAGGAAGTAGAAACCAAGGCCCTTCCTAGGCCCAAAGTGCAGAAAGAGAATGGCTGAGAACCGGCTCACGCCGAAACGATCACTCCTCAACATTGCCAATGCAATTGTCGCGTTTCCCATCGTAATTGTCGTGCATGTCTATCGTTTTTTCTCGCCTCTCAAAAAATATTTGCTCGGACCCACGGCGGGATGCCGCTTTGAGCCTACTTGCTCGGCTTATGCACTGGAATGCCTGCGACGATTCCCTCTCCCTATCGCTCTCTGGAAAAGCATCCGTCGAATAGCCCGTTGCAATCCTCTTCACTCGGGTGGTTATGACCCGGTCCTAAGCGAGGATGAGGATTGTCAGTCCCCGAAGAACAATTGACCTGTGCGCATCATCCCCGTCGAAAACTTTCCCTCACGCGATGAAGCGGCACTTGTCGCATTTTTGGAGCGTTGCAAAAGTGAAGCCCGAAGAAAAGGTTCTCCATATTTCGGTTCCATCACGGTCGAAACTAATTTCGTCGACCCACTTGCTATCCTCGA
>CAWVZQ010000420.1:0-3026 GCA_963934405.1 uncultured Opitutales bacterium
CGCTCCTCAATCCGCTGCAGCCAAAGAATTGTGACAAGATTTTCCCTTGAGAAGACGTGTGGGAGGTGGAGATGGCGTGGTTCAGACCTGCGGGAATTGTAACTCTCTCCAGACTTTCGCAGGAGGCGAAGGCTCCTTGGCCGAAGCTCGTGACTTTTTTCGGAATGGTTAATTCCTTAAGTTGCTTGCAACCGCTGAATGCGAAACTGCCGATACTTGTGACTATGTTGCTCAACCGGACTTGGGTGAGACCGGCGCATTCTGCGAAAGCATGATCGGCAATGGTTGTCACCGAATCCGGAATGCTGAGGCTCGTCAATCCGGAGCACCCCCTAAACCCTTCTTTACCGATGGTAGTTAGTTTTCCGGGTAACGTCAGGCCCGTTAGGCGGGAGCAGTCGCGAAAGGCGTTGTTACCAATGGAGGTCAGCTTTGCGGGAAGTAGCAAGCTGGTAAGGCTGGCGCAACCGTGAAAGGCGCCATTGCCGATGCTGGTCACCTTGTCATGGATTTCGACTCGATTTAGGCTTTTGCAATGATGGAAGACAAAGCTGCCGATACTCGGCACACCTGTGGGAATTCTCGCGCTCGTAAGCTTCAGGCAGGAAGCAAAGGCAAAGGATCCGATGGTCGTGACGCTTTGTGGAATGGAAATGGTTTCCAGCGCGGAACATTCGCGAAAGGCATAATTCCCGATAGCGATGATTCCCTCGGGCATGGTGACGGAGGTAAGCCCGCCACACCCCAAAAAAGCGGCATCTCTTATGTGGGTAACGCTTGCCGGAACTTCATAAGCTCCGTCCTTCCCTTGGGGGCATCTCAGCACCCACTGCTTGGCCTTGTTCAGCAGCACCCCCTCCTCGCTTGAGAAGGTGGGGTTTTTTTCAGACACCGAGATGCTTGCCAGACGGGGGCAACCGTTGAAGGCTGAATTGGCAATACTGTTTACGGCAATAGGTATGGTGATGCCCGTGAAGCTGCTGCAACGTTCAAACGCTTTCTTCCCGATGTAGGTGAGACTATCCGGTAGTGTCGGTTCGGTTAGTCGCGAACAGCCATAGAATGCGCCATCCCCAATACTGGTGAGCTTGGTGCCATAGGTCACGTTCCTTAGGTTTTCACAGCCGTAAAAAGCATACTTGCCAACGCTTGTCACCTCATCGGGAATCTTTAGTCGCGTTAGGCTTTTGCATCCGTAAAACGCCCCGTCTCCAATACTCTTTAGGCTATCCGGAATTACTAGGGCCGTTACGCCGTCGGGAATGGCATTGCCTTCCCTGAATTGTCGCGGGAGGGTGTTGGCGTCGGAAACCAACGATCCAATTCGACCAACGGGAAACCCCGCAATAACCTTAGGTAGGACCACTTTCCCGCTTGCTTTGCACTTAATGATGGTGACGAGATTTCCACTCACCTCCCATATGAAATCGCCAAGCGGGTTTGGCTTTAAAAGAAACGGGAATTGGTCGACAGGCTCCTCTTTACCAAGGTCGATCTCCTCCGGCTCTTCTCCCTCCTCTAGGTTTTCGGCTTTGTCCGTCTGATCCGTCTCATCCGAATTTTTTGTTTTGTCGGCCAACTCCGTTTTCTCTGTCTGCGAGTTTTCGGAAGACCCGCATCCGCTGAAAACAAGGGGTAGTCCTAGCAAGACTACAGTGGAAAGGAAATCAATTTTGAGGCTTTTCATGCATAAGGTATCAAGCCATGAATCTTGCAAGGCAATGCTAGATCACCTTCCTGAAAAAGGTTTTTCCAAAGGAAAGAATTGGCCGGCTCCCATTTATCAAGCCGACTGCCTCCTGCCGCCGACTCGGTCTGCCCGTGGTGGCACGCAGCTTCGAAAGCGAATCACTCCGTCAACGCGTTGATCGGCGTGAGGTCGAACTTGCGGAACTCCACCTCGGAGCCTTCCGCCTGTATCGCGACTTTGCCCTTCTTGGCGGTGCACTTGGAGCCGTGATTCACGAAGTCGCCGTTGAGCCATACCTTGACTTGGTCCTCGAGGCACTCGATCACCATGCGGTTCCATTCGCCGGGCTCTTTTTCGGAGCCGTCGGTCAGGTTCTGGATGCGGCGCGCCTTGCCCTCGGTGATCCCCCAGTTCTTCTCTGGACCGCGGCGCTTCACCATGTCGGGCACGGTGATGTCCTCGACGATGCACCAGAAGTCGCCCGCGTGTCGGTGGTTCATCTGCACCTCGATCGACTTCGGAAACATCTTGTAGAGAGCCCGTGGCTTGGAAGAGTGCACCAGTACACCGCAATTGCCGGGTTTGCCCGCGAAGCGGTATTCCACCTCCAGCCGGTAGTTACGGTTGATTTCGTCGTGCACCAAGTGGCCGCCGGGCGAACCGAGGCTGACCAACATACCGTCGCGGGCCACGAAGGGCACTTTGCCGTCGGGGTTTTTGTCGAGGTGGGGAACGTCCAACTTCCAGCCCAACAGGTCTTTCCCGTTGAAGAGGCTTCGGGTATGGGGGGAGGGCACCTCGTGCTTGTCGTAGAGGCGTTGCCAAAACACTTTCCAGTACTTGTCGTAGTAGTCGTTGGCGGCGACTTTTATGTGGGGGAGCTGTTCGACCACGGGGGCCGTTTCGGGGTCGTAGCCCTCGAGGTGCTCCTTGCCCGCCCGTTCGCGGGGCGAGACGAAGCGCCATTCCTGGTCACCCATCACTTCCTCGCAAAGCTCAGCGAGGGCCAAGTCGTATCCCTTCAACTGCTTGCGGGTGTTGACGTGGTTGTGGTCGTGGTCGTGCAGGCGGTTGGTGTCGTACCAGGTCTGGAAGCCTTCCGCCCAGTACTCGGAGCGGTTGCGCGAGGCGTAGCAGCGTTTGGGCCCCCCGAACACGATTCGCACCTTGTCTTCCCCATTCACCTTCACCTTGGAATCGGTCGGCTTGCCGTTGACCAGCACGTCGCCCTCGTCGAGGCATTTCTTCAGCAATTCCGGCGATTCATCGGGGAAAGCTTTTTTCAAGGCGCCCAGCAGGGAAACTTTTTTGTCGCCCTTCACCCGGCGGAAGCGCT
>CAWVZQ010000421.1:0-3024 GCA_963934405.1 uncultured Opitutales bacterium
CGGAGTCGGGCAAGGTGCGATTAACGAACTCGGCAAGGGAGCGAAAAGGTCCGCGGCGCTTGACTTGGGTCACGATTTCGGCGGCGAGGGCTCGGATTTCGGATTGGTTGAGCGAGCGATACCCCAAGTAAGCCTCTTCGGAGGCGGAATTCACGTTGTCTCCTTCCTTGATGGCCGGACCTAATGGTTCGTTGATCCTCAAGAAGGGCGACTCGTCTTCGTCTCCGGATTGGACGCCGTCTTTACCTTTGACCTTGGCTCCGAAAAATGATCCGAGCAACGCAGACCAGGCGTGAACCGAGGTCGAGTTGACGTTGAAGGCTCCGTCCAACAGAAGCATGGCCGCCGCCAAGTCGTAGGACTTCAAGTCATTGTCGTTCCGATCGCGAATTGCCATGTAGGCTTGTGGCGCAGGAAGACCGGCTTCGACAAGTTCGCGAGCCTGTCGCCATAGGAGTCGCGGGTCCCGTCGAAGTTTCAATCGACCATTGGACAAGGTGAAATCCAGTTCCTCCATTTCCTTGGAAGTCACGCCTCGAGGAACGGTCGAAAGAAAGTAGCTGTCCCAAAGGGCTTCATTCAACAGGTAGGAATGGTCGTAGTGGTAACCCGCATCAAGACGAGCCTCCGTGGCAGTCCATATATTATCACTTAGGTTGGCATAGAGGGCATCGAGAGGAATACGCGGGTCGGCCAGCGAGTTGCCGATCGCATAGCTAGGTTTGTACCCCAGTCCACGCATGGCGTACTTCTCGTACGAGGCTCCAATTTCGAAAGTCAGGTGTTCCCGAATTATTCTGTGTGGTTTTGTCGAGAAGTCGACGTGGGAGAATTGGGCGAGGGATCGAAAATGCTCGTGATCGTAGCCCTTGGGTATTTCGAATAAGGTACCTTTCGTCACTCCGGCTTGATGCGAGTAGGCTATGAAGGGGCTATCGTACGAAGCGGAACCCGAGACCGGCACCTCCCACTCGTCGAACGAAACCCGTGCCTTTTTGGTGCGATAGTTGGGTATGGTCTGAAGAGAACCCGTCAAAGGATGCTCTGCGCTTTCTGAAAATTCATATGGGGTAGGTGTTAGGAGGGAGGCTCGGGGATTATAGTTGGCCAACCAACGGATTCGCCCATTTTCATCGGACTCGTCTTCTTCCGCGGCGTATCGCATCACAAAGCGACGACCGACCGAACCCGCCAGTTCACTTGAACTGTATCGACTGCTAGACTTATGCTCGAGTAACGAAAATTGCTCCGGTTCCAATCCTTCATCCCGAAAACGGCCCATAGACAACAGCACTAGTGGATCGTTGTACGAAGAATCCGTATCGATGGCATCCTTGAAGAGTGCTACGTAGGTCTCGTTTTGGTCGAGAAGAACCTCCCCGTGCGTGGGCTTTGCATCACCGTCAAAGGCCTTGTCCGTTGGTTTCCAAAAGGTGTGACCACCGTTCCAGCCCTCCGTCAGAACATTGCCCGGGGCTTGTCCAATGCTGTATTCTGCATATTTCCCTTCGCCGGATGGAGTAAAGACAAGCGCCTCTCCTGCCTTCAATCCGGAAGCATTGTCCAAAACGAAGCCAATTTTCTTGCTCATTAAGCCGGAATACTTCGTGGGAACTTTGACCGAGGCAGGATAGCCGGAACTAGATTTCACCGTGCAGATTCCAACAGTCGCGCCAGCGCAACCAGGATGATTGTCGCTGCGAAACTCCAAACGGGTTCTGTCCGAGGAGGCCACGGCGCTGAAGGTCACATAGTCTTGTGGTGCTCCGTAGCGGAAGAGGTTCCTGTCGCCCTCGAATGTGGCCATGTCCACCCCGTCCCACGACACGATTCCGCGCCGTTTGTCTGTGCGCGGATTGTCCCTGTTGATGCCGAAAGGAAATCGAACTTCGTAAGTTTCTCCGGGCACGGTATCCATAAACGTCCAAATCTTCCCGGGACTGCATGCGATAAGATCGACTCCTATGTTCTCGTCTGTATTTATGTGGGGCCAACGGGAGTTCGGATAACCAGGATCGGGATTTGGCCCTTTGATGTCTACACGCGCTTTGCCTTGGTCGAGAATTTCGCCGTCGGGTCCTCCGGATTTACGAGGATGCCAAAGGTAGAAGTTACTTTCACAAACGTTCCGATCGTTGTAGTAAATTCGGAATTTGTCACCGAAGCCGAACTGTTCTCGGTTCCAGACCGCCACGGTATACTTCGCGGGAATGATATCAACGTTATGTGGATTCCAGAGCACCACTGCCGGCAAAATGTGGGAGTGGATTCGGAACTTGCCTGAGGATTCCTTCTTGTAGGTAGGATAAAGAAAGAACTGTGCACGAGATATTACAGGATGAACTCCTACCTTGTCCTCCATCTGTGCTCGCGGAGCAATACTTTTGCCCGAACTATCAGGGCGCAGGTTATAATAGTCACGGAGTTGATCCCACAAGGGTCCGCCTGGGTCGATGCTTACGTCCTCCGTACCGCATTGAATAATAGTCGAATACACCTTGCCGCTCCTCCATTGTCGGTAATGGCAGCGAGTTACTCCGGAAAGCGGGTTACCCTTGTTGTCGACAATCGTATGGTTGAAACCTGCAGGGGAGTTGTAATTTAGGGTAATGAGAATGTTGCCATCGCTCAAGCGCAATACGTCCAAACGTAGATCCCAGTCGTAATCATTCAAGTCCTCGATTAAAAGGGAATAGGATTGCGTGCCGGAAGCCACCATCTTGCAGTAGCGGGAGGCAGTCGGATCTAGGGAACGGCGAGTGGTGCCGGGACTCCAGGAACCTCCCCCGTTTTGCCGAATATTGCAAAAAAGTTCATAGCCCTGAAGTTCCGGAAACCCCCTACCCGGAACAAATCCGCTACCGCCAATGTTACCGGATGTGGAATCACTACCAATCGCTCCGAATATTTGTTCATCCCCCGTCAGTACGAGCTTGCCTTCGGAATTCTTTGCCTTTGGTTGCAAACCGGCCGTTAGGTCTCGGCGTAAACCTCCACCTTGGACATTTGCCAACACACCATGGC
>CAWVZQ010000422.1:0-3018 GCA_963934405.1 uncultured Opitutales bacterium
CCTGAGGACTTTTCTAGACGGCGGTCTCCTCCTCGTTGAGCAACCCGCCCACCGCAACGAAACCTTCGCACCCGCCGTCGCCGCCGATTTCTCCAGTTGGCCAGAGCGACCCTGCTTTATAATCGACGAGGCCGACGGTTCCCTCGATTCCCTTCCCAACGCCCTCGAACTCGGCTACGACGGCGCCAGTCACAAGAACTGCAAGGGCATCGTCAAAGGTATCGCCAACGCCGCCACCCTCGACCAAGCGAGAGCCTCCCGGGAACGCCCCGTCCACCTCTCGGGTGAAGACCTTGCCAACGTCGGCCCTATCGCACTCCTCCAAGATCTCGCCATCATGGCCACACTTGGCATCGAGCACGTCGAGCGCAACGGGCATCACTATTTCAAAGGCCTCTCCGCATGGCCCGAATCCGTCCAAAAAACCATTCTCGCCCACCACGGCGACCTTTATCATCACCACCCCGATGGTTATCCCACCCTGCTCATCGAAAACGGCCTCCTCGACATCACCACCCTTAACGCTGCTCCCTTCGGTCCCGCCCCAAACCTCGATTTTTCAGCCCTCGCGGAAGTGAAACCGAGCGACTCAAACAGCTTCATCCAAGAAGGCTTGCACACAGTATAAACAACATTCAGGTTGGATATCTCCTATCCAAGAAACTGTCATTCATTTAAGCATTTTGGTACTTCAACCTCCGTCACAAATCTTTTCCAATATATATCCACTTCTTCAAAAAAGGTAAACCCAATGGCACTATCTGATTTTTTTCTTTCGGACGGGGAACATCACCTCAGGGAATTAGTAACCCTTCAGAGGCAACAAATGCGAAGAGACCGTAATCAGGAAAGAAGAAATAGCCGATCAGAGAAATCAGTTGATAAGAAAATAGAGCAACTGGAACACGACTTAGGGTTCGTCTCACTCCTTTTGGCCAGTGTAATGGAATTGTTAAACGACAAAGGCGTGGTTAAGCGCGATGACGTCAGGGAAATTTTTAAAGACTTGGATTTGGTCGATGGCGTTAAAGACGGCAAGATAGACATTAATATGCTACGTATCATGACTGGAAGCAAAGAAGACATCATGGACAGAGAAGACACCACCACGATGACTTACGATGACGCGCCGTTGTATATAAAGAAACAACATTTCGGCAACTATAGCGCCGATCAGTTGAAGAAAGGTAAGATCGTTTTATTCACAAAAGGCCCAAAGCAAGGAACCTCCGTCTTCATCGAGGCGGATGCCGAACCTCCACCTCCACCCCTATAAATTTTAAAGAGATTATCGCAGAGTCTCAAAAGTTCCAACGGGTTGTATCGTCTATCGCGAACGGATCAACCGAAAGGTCGGATTGATGGTTCGGGAGTTGGTCATTAGGCGGGACATTTCCTTGATAGCGCTTTTCTTGTTTTTTGGCAATTGCGCTCCTTTGCCGGAAAATGCACCTTCCAATCGTCTAAAAGCTGCGAATAGAGCCCTAGAGACTGGGAAGATTGACAAGGAAACGTACTTCCGTGTTGTTATTGCTGCCGAACTTGAAAAGGGTCGCAAAAACTTCAAAGAGAGGCATTTTTTGATGGCCCGGTCTCGAGAAAGCGAACTCCTGCTCGACCCACCTACTCATGCAAACCTGTACAAACGCCTAGAGGATGCGCGCAAAACGGAAGACATTTCAGAAGACGCATTTAAGGAGTTATGGGGGTATGTCCGTATCCTTCAATCAGAATGGAACAGTAGACGAACAAAGGTTTCCAAGGAGCGTTTTCGTTGGGGTTATCCGCGTTAAGGGAGTCTATTTCTCCCATGGCTTTACCTATGACACGAACCTGTCTTGCCTTTTCCTGACATTTCGGTGATATTTATAACTTCGTTCTTTAAACAGTCTTACACGCCTTCAACCGCATCCATAGACAATCCGTTAAACCGGATTACCAACCGAGCGCGAGAGCAGCTACGGTGGTCCAAGGTCCAACATACCGGGATGCGCGGTTTCCGGCGTAACCGAAAATAGCGCTCTCCTCGCCCGTGAACATTGAGGAGCCGCCCGAAAGGGTCGGCTTTTTTTGTGGGTGAGAAAAGTGCGTAACCAACAGGAGATACGCGCAATGTACAATACACAGAATAGATTACAGCCATACGAAGAATTGGCTGTTCGCATAGACGAAACAAATCCGAACCACCATATCTGGAACAATAATGGGACTTGGTGGGTTCACTACACGATATACCCAACGCCTGTGACGGCAGAACGCCGTCGCCGTTCACTCCAGACGAACGACCCGACGACCGCCCGAGTTCGGCGCGATGCTTTGTTTTTGGAACTATCCTTGGAGGAAGAATCCAAGGCAGCTTGATGTTTCGGAAAATGTAGCCCGAGTCACTTGAGCCTTGCCGATGAGGGCGAGGGTGTCAAATTTGACGTGCATGAACTCCTCATGCCTGCGAATCCTTTTCCTCCTCACCATCTTGTCTCTTTCCTCCATGCTCGATCCCATGTTGATCGAGGCCCAACCAAGAGGGTACAACTATGAAGAGGCAAAGGTACCCAAATATAATTTGCCGGATCCCCTCGTCTGCCTCGACGGCTCAAAGGTGAAAGATGCCGACGATTGGGTGAAGAAGAGGAGACCGGAGGTGCTCCGCATGTTCGAGGATGAGGTCTATGGACGATCGCCGGGAAAACCAAAGGCGATGCGTTTCGAAATAGTGGAGAAAGAAGCCGACGCTCTAGGAGGCAAGGCAGTGCGCAAGCAAATCATCATTCATCTGGGCAAAGGCGAAAAAGCCCTCGCCGTCAATTTGTTGTTGTACCTACCCAAAAAGGCCAAGGGTCCTGTACCGGGGTTTCTTACAGTTAATTTCATGGGTAACCACACCACCCATGCAGATCCCGCCATACGCATACCAACCTCTTGGGTTCGCAACGGCAATGGAACCAAAAACAACAAGGCAACGGCGGCGGGTCGCGGCGAGCGGGCTTCCCGTTGGGCAATCGACTCCATCGTATCCCG
>CAWVZQ010000423.1:0-3018 GCA_963934405.1 uncultured Opitutales bacterium
ATTATGCGTTGTTTTTGTTGGATTGTGCATCCGTTCATTTATTGAAGCCCGCAAGACTCGTGAGGCTGCAACAGCAGAATCCGGAGAAGATCCAGCGGAAGATTCTGACAGTGAATAGATTTCAGGAAAGGTCTCTATCCCAGCGCCACCGCCGTGTCGAGGCAGTGCTCTCCCAACTGAGCTAACCGCTCTTTCCTAGGAAAACATGAAGTTCGTGCAAACACTCGATTACTTCTTGAAAATTTCAGAGCTCAGCCTGCGGGCTTCGAGGCCGCGGATTTATTCTTCGAAGAAGGAGTGATCTTGGGCCAATTTTGAGGTGGAGGCGGATGATAGTCGCCTCAATATTTCGGGAAGATGGCTGGGGTAGGGAAGCGTTCTTCGGGGGTATTGCCGCCAAGGTATTCTTCGCGAGGGATATTGACGTGAGGCCAGTGACTTGGACGCACGCGGATGTTGCGGCCTGGGCGTATACCTTCGATGATAAGGTCGGTCTTGAATTTGATCTGGATACCGCTGCTGCCGAACGGGATGTCAGCTTTCGTTTTCATGACATCAAGGATGGGGCCTTTACTGGCCATGTGAGCAGGGCTGTAGGCGCCGTGCGTGTGCTTGAGGTTACTCTCCACTGCGTTCATCAGGGCGGAGGAATCCTTCTTAAAATCTGCGTAGAGTGATTCATCCATGCCGCCGAATAGAGTAGCGGTCACCGTGGCGGCACCAAATTTGCCGTACTCAACCGCATCAATCCAACCGGGCATCCAGCGGGTTCGGATGAATGCTTTGTGCGTCTCAGTCTGATTGCGCGCGGCCCGTTGCATGGCGACATCGTCCAGCCAGATGTCTGAGATGTGGAAACGGGTAAAGATGTTACTCGGAGTGGGTTTCCAGGTGATGCCGAGCAAGACGGCTTGATCATTGAGGGTTTTCTTGCCGTTGGCAGGCCAGATACCATCAGCGACAAGGTCAGCCACTTCAAGTTTCTCACGACCGCGCCAGATGCGGGTGGCGGCATCGAAAGTTAACGTTTCCTCTTCGGCCTTGTTGACACCGATTTTGGCTTCGCGGCGAGCTATGATCTTGCCAGTGTTGTTCTGGAGTTCCACTTCCTTGAGCTTCCAGACTTTGCCTTCGCGTTGGCAGAAGCTGGGTTCGTCTTCCAATAGGATGAGGTGGTTCTCAGCAGGGGCGATGCCTTTGCCGCTGTAGCCGGTGGTCTTTTTCCGGTTGTTGATCGGCAAGACCGGCACGGAAGAGAGCTTGGGATTCGGCGGGAGAAAGCCCCGAGCATGAAGTACGGTGCCGATGGGAATGTCGCGCAGTTCACTAGGAGCTCCATGATAGCGGATGATGCCGTAGGGCAACATGGCGAAGGGGTGCGGCGCGTTGCGGAAGTAGGTGCCCGCGCCTTGGATGCGTAGGCTGCCTCGTCGGTTTGCGTGGTCAACAAATGTGAGTTCGCCTCGGAAGGAATGAGCCTTTTCAAGGGGAGGGAATTTACCCAGCTCAGGACGGAACGGTTCTTCCTGGGCATTGGTTTTGGAAACGAAGAGGCACACACTGAGGGGCAGCGTGGCGATCCATCGGACAAAGTTTAGTTTCATAAGGATGGATTCCCTCAGTCTAGTATTTCGGAAAGATGTCAGGGGTTGGGAAACGTTTTTCGATCCCGTCCCTGTTGTGGTGAATGTATTCCTCCCGGGGTACTTCCAGTAGCGGCCAACTTTCGGGACGGATTCTTATTACTTTTCCGGGTCTAAAGCCTTCCGTTACGAGGTCGGTCTCGAGACTGACCTGGATGCCACTGCTTCCGAGGGGAACTCTTTTGTTGGTTTTTGAAACCTCTAGTAATATCCCCTTGCTTGCCATCTGGGCGGTGCCTGCAGTCCCTCCCGCCCAATGCTTCAAGGTGTTTTCCGAGGAGGCAAGCATGGCCTTTTGTCCTTTCTTGAAATCGGCATACAAGGAGTCGTCCATACCTCCGAATAGGGTAACGGTAACTTTGGCCCGTCCGAACTTACCGTATTCCACCCGGTCCACCCAGCCCGGCATCCAACGGCTCTTGATGAATGCCTTGTGGGTTTCGTTTTGGATCTGAGCGGCTCGTTCCATGGCAAGTTCATCCAGCCAGACGTCGCTGACGTGAAAGCGTTTAAAGACACCTCCCGGGGTGGGTTTCCAGGTAATGCCAATAAAGACCGTCTGGTCATTGAGATCTTTTTTTCCGTTCTTTGGCCAGATTTTTTCGTTCATGAGATCGGTGATGCCCAGTCGTTCACGACCGCGCCAAAAACGGGTGGTTGCGTCGACCGAAAAGGTTTCCACATGAACCTGCCCTTTGCCCTTTTTGAGCTCCCTGCGCGCGACGATCATTCCGGCGTTTTCCTTCAGCTCCACTTCCTTAAGTTTCCAGACTAATCCGAGACGTTTGCAATGACTTGGTTCGTCCTCAAGCAGGTAAACGTGGTTCTCAGCCGGTGCCACACCCGTTCCTGCATAACCGTACTTTTTTTTTTGGTTCTCGAAGGGAAGGACGGGAACGGAGGAAATCTTGGGGTCGGGTGGAAGAAAGGCTTTCACGTGCATCAGGGTTCCCAAAGGGACGTCGCGAAGATCGGCCGGAGCTCCCTGGTAGCGGACCAAACCGTATGGGAGCAGGGCAAGGGGGGAAGGGGCGGTAAATCGAAACCTACCATTCCCATCGATGCGGATGCTGCCACGGCGATTGGCATGATCCACAAAAATTAGTTCGCCACGGTAGGAATGAGCTTTTTCAAGAGGAGGAAACTTCCCCGCCTCGGGTCGGAACGGTTTTTCTTGGGCGATCGCATTGGAAACGAGAAGGTAAACACCGAGGTGCAGCGCGGCGATCCCTCGGGTTAAGTTTGGTTTCATCATGATTGGATTTCCTCAATTTAGTATTTCGGAAAGATGGCCGGGGTGGGGAAGCGGTCCTTGGGACTGTTATTGAAAAGGTATTCTTCCCGAGGTATCTGCATCTTAGGCCAACTATTCGGA
>CAWVZQ010000424.1:0-3017 GCA_963934405.1 uncultured Opitutales bacterium
CTCCCAATTGACCCTCGAAGTTTCTTCCCATCACCCACAGGCTGCCGTCGGTCTTTCGGTAGAGACTGTGCTGGCCGCCGCCGGCAATCGCCGAGACGTTCGCGTCCACCACCTTGACGGGGGAAGTGCGGTTCGTCGTGGTTCCGTCTCCCAATTGACCCTCGAAGTTTCTTCCCATCACCCACAGGCTGCCGTCGGTCTTCAAGAAGAGGCTGTGGTACATTCCCGCAAACACCGCCGAGACGTTCGCGTCCACCACCTTGACTGGGGAAGTACGGTTCGTCGTGTTACCGTCTCCCAGTTGACCGTAGTTGTTCCTGCCCATGCCCCACAGGCTGCCGTCCGTCTTCAGGAAGAGGCTGTGGTAAATTCCCGCAAACACCGCCGAGACGTTCGCGTCCACCACCTTGACGGGGGAAGTGCGGTTCGTCGTGTTACCGTCTCCCAGTTGACCGTAGTTGTTCTGTCCCATGGCCCACAGGCTGCCGTCGGTCTTCAGGAAGAGGCTGTGGGTTTGTCCCGCCGCGACTGAAGCCACGTTCGCGTCCACCACTTGCTTGGATGAAAAAAGATCGGTGGTGTTACCGTCTCCCAGTTGTCCGGAACTGTTTTCACCCACGCCCCAAAGGGAACCGTCCGACTTGAGGTATAGGCTGTGGTTGGCGGTGGAGCCTGCCTGAAGGCCGGAGACGTTTGCGTCCACCATCTTGACGGGCTGAGGATAATTTCTCGGAATCCCAAGTCCAAGTTCCCCCGAGCCGTTGTTTCCCGACCCCCATAGCGTGCCGTCGCTCTTGGCGTAGACTGAGTGAGAAAAACCCGCTGCAAAGGCGGTCACGTTCCCGTCCACCACCTCCATGGGCGTGCGAGCCTCGGTAGGCCCCGAACTCAATTGGCCTTGATGATTCCTGCCCATGCCCCAGAGGCTGCCGTCCGTCTTTAGAAACAGGCAATGACCTTCGCCGGCGGAAAGGGTGGTGACGTTTGCATCGACCACCTTGACGGGCTCTCGGCGGATGGCAGTCGTGCCGTCGCCCAGGCGTCCATAACCATTGTGGCCCATGGCCCACAGGCTGCCGTCCACCTTGGAGAAATAGCTGGAATAAATTCCGCAAGCGACGTTTGCGACGCCGGAATCAACCACCTTGAAGGGCGTGCGGCGAATAATATTGGTTCCGTCGCCCAGTTGGCCGTAGTTGTTGTATCCCATGGCCCAAAGGCTGCCGTCCTTCTTGACGAATAGGGAATGCCTTTGACCTGCGGCAATGGCGGCAACTCCGGCCGGAAGCAGCTCGACGGGGGTAAGGATGTCGACGTTATTCTCGATGCCCAGTTGCCCCTCGGAGTTTCTTCCCATCACCCAGAGCGAACCGTTGTCCTTGAGGAACATGCTGTGATGAAAGCCTGCGGCAACTGCCACCACGTCGCTCGCCACCTGGGTCGGAACGGAACGCACGGTGTTGGTGCCGTCGCCGAGTTGTCCGTCCGAGTTTTGACCCATGGCCCAGAGACTGGCGTCCTTCTTGAGAAAGAGTGAATGCAAATATCCTGCGGCCACCGCGGTCACGTTTTCGTCCACTACTCGCAGATAAGAAAAGCGATCCGTGTTGTTGCCGTCGCCCAGCTGTCCGGAGCCGTTTTCTCCCGTGGCCCAGAGGGAGCCGTTGGTATCCACGAAGAGGGAATGGCGACCAGCCGAAATCGTTGAGATCCCGCTTCCCGAAAGAAATAGTTGAAAGGAATTCTCGACCGAGCCGAAGGCATTGGAGGCGACTAAGGTGTACTGGCTTGCCTCGCCTGCGGAGACGGCAAGCTCGTCGCCGGTTGCCCCGGAAATGGGAACACCGTCCTTCTTCCATTGGTATTGGACGAAGGCGCCTTGGGTGTTTGTCGCCTTCAGGACTTGGGATTGGCCGGGGTATGATAATTTATCGATGGTTCCGCCCGTGAAACTGGGCTTGAGGGCGGAAGCCAAGTATGCCTTCAGGACGGGATCTAGGCGCGAAAGGCCTAGGCTAGCGTTGAGATCCGTACGCACCTCGGAGGAAAGCATGTCCTTGGTGATGGAGGCCGGGGCGATGGAAGCGTTCAGATCCGCCACTACGTCGGGAGCCAAGCGAGCACGGGTGATAGTGGCATTCAGGTCGGACAACAAGTCGGCCGCGAGCATTGCCCGGGTGATTGTGCGATTGAGATCGGCGAGGACATCGGCAGCGAGTCGAGAACGCGTAACGGTAGCGTTAAGGTCGGAGCGCACCTGTGGAGAAAGCATGGAGAGGGTAACGGAATCGGAGGGAATGCCGGCATCGAGGTCGGACAAGACGTCGGCGGCAAGGCGAGAACGAGAGATGGTGGCGTTCAGATCGGCGAGTACGTCTGCGGCGAGCATTGCCCGGGTGACAGTGCGGTTGAGATCGACCAACACGTCTGCGGCGAGGCGGGAACGGGTGACGGTGGCATTCAGATCCAACAGGACATCTGCGGGAAGCATATCCTTTGTAATTACCACGGTGCGGTTGAGATCAGCTAGAACGTCAGCGGGGAGCATGGAACGGGTGATAGCGAAAGTCCTGTTGAGATCGCTGCGCACGGAGGGAGACAACATGTCCCGAGAGATGCTACCGGTTTGAATGGCGGCGTTTTGCTCGGGCAGGACGACAGTGGCGTTGAGATCAGCGAGGACGTCTGCGGCGAGCATGCTTTTTGTGATGGCGCCGGGCTTGACGGCATCGGCCAACTTGGCGAGGTTCGCCACTTCGGCGGCAAGGGCGTGGGGAGCGGAAGTGATGCGCTGGTCGGGCTGGAGGTGCAGCCATTCTTGGGTATCGGCCCGGTAGAAGTGAACCTGTAAGTAAAGCCGTGGATGGACGAGAAAGAGACTTAGAGGGAAATCGTTCATTGTGTTTCCCCCTAGCAACGTGACGTACAAGCCTTTATCGACGTTCAATACGACGCTGGAATTGGCGCCGGCGCCGTTGCGCCAATGGACGGTGCCGTTGGCATCCCGCAGGGCGAAG
>CAWVZQ010000425.1:0-3016 GCA_963934405.1 uncultured Opitutales bacterium
TTTGAATCTCGGCCTTCGATGCGCCAACCGGTTTGTCGGCGGCTCTCGGAAAGCGCCGGCATTCGAATTGGTAACGGCCCTTTTCGGAAAGGGTAACGGCCCAGGCTCCGCTGGATGGCCGGTTGTAGGCCCCATTGTTCCAGGGGGATCCGCCGCGGTACCAATCCATCCCGTTGAGGTCGACTTCTTCCTGGCAGTCGGAGTGCCCGAGCAGGTGCCGGCTTAGGGTCGTTGCCTGGTCAGGCAGGTCCGCCCAGTAGGCTTCGTAGGCTTGGCGCAATTTATCCACCGTGGAGCGATTCTTTTCCGCTACGTCCGTATTCTGGCGGGGATCGACCGTGACGTCGTAAAGTTTTTCTCCATTGACCAGCCGCCAACGGTCTGTCTTGACGGCTGAGTTCTTCCATTTGCTCGCCTGCCGGCTCCGCGGGCATTGGATGATGAGGGTACGGTCTTTGGGATAGCCTTTTTTTCCTAGCAGCAAGGGTTTCAGGCTGATGCCGTCGACGTTATCCGGCCTCTTGATCCCACAGAGGTCGAGGATGGTGGGAAAGAAGTCGATCATGCCGGCGAGGCGCGAAACGACTTTGGGTTTGGCTCCCGGAAGACGGAGCATGAAGGGGACGTGATGAGCCGGGTCGTAGCCAAGTCCTTTGCGATTGCCACCATGGGGCGCACCCCGGTCGGACATTCCCTGATCAGAGGCGTAGACCAGGATGGTGTTTTTGGCCAAGCCCAGCACATCGATCTTTTTCATCATGCGTCCGATGTTGGTATCGAGGTTCTGGACCTGGGCATACAGTTGAACGTTCCCTTGGATGCCCTGAGTCTTCAATTGAGCGACCAGTTCCTTCGGGCCGTGGTGGGGGGAGTGAGTTACCGGCGTAGAGACAAAGCAGAAGAAGGGTTGTTTTTTCTTTTGCTTGGCCTCGACGTATTTCATTGCCCGGTCGAACAAGACGTCGGTGCAATAGCCTTTGCTCGGGCTAACTTTCCCGTTATGGATGAAGGTCGTGTCAAAAAGGGAGTTGCCGTAGTAGTCCTCCATTTGCCCGACGCCCCCTCCGCCGTGTACGAACACCTCGTCGAAGCCACGGTCTTGCGGCCTGTAGGGGTAACTGAAGCCAAGGTGCCACTTACCGAAGATGGCGCTGTGGTAGCCGTCCGGCTTGAGGAATTGAGGCAAGGTCTTCTCGTCCTTGTGTAGAATGGAACGACCGGCGATGGTTGTGAAAACCCCCGAGCGTATCGCATACCGGCCAGTCAGGATGACGGCCCGGCTAGGAGAACAAAAAGGAGGGGCATGAAAATTGGTGAACTCCACGCTTTGGTCGGCCAGCCGGTCGATATGAGGTGTCTTGATATCGGCGTGGCCGTGGCAGCTCATTTCGTAGTAGCTTTGGTTGTCCGAGAGAATGAACACCACGTTGGGACGTTTGGCGGCAAATGTAGTCCAGCTGGACAGTATGAAAAGAACAGGAATGGCCAGCGCGGGTAATAGGAATCGGTGCGTCATGGTGAGCCGTCCGGGCATGAATTTTGGTTGATTTGCAGGAGGGCTCAGTTCCCCAGAATTTCTTGGATTTTGACCTGCAGGCTCTTCACTTTGTCAGGCATTTGGCCGGCGAGGTTTTCCTTTTCCGAGAGGTCCTCCTTCAGGTTGTAGAGCTCGGTGCCGTATTTCACCTTGCGGTCGGCGCTGAAGCCGCGACCGCCTCTGGTGGCGATCAGTTTCCAGTCGCCGGCGCGGATGACCTGGTTCCCGTGTAGAACGGGCGGGCGGGCCTTGTGCTTGCGGTCGGGATGCAGGAGGACGGGGAGGAAGTTGACGCTGTCCTCGGCCGCGCCTTGAGGCAGTTTCGCGTTGCCCGTCAGGTCGGCGAAAGTGGCGAAGAGGTCGGCGAAGGCCACGAGGTGACCGGTCCTGGTATCGGCGGGGACGCGGTCGGGCCAATGGGCGATGAATGGCACCCTATGTCCACCTTCCCAGGAACTGGCCTTTATACCGCGGAGCGGACCGACGGAACGATGGCCGAAACGCTCCGTGTCCTTGTCGTACCAGACGGGGCCATTGTCGCTGGAAAAGAAGACCAGGGTGTCGTCGGTCATGCCCGCCTTTTGCAAACTGGCCATGACCTCCCCCACGACCTGGTCCACCAGCATCATGAAGTCGCCGTACATTCCGGCCCCGCTCTTGCCAATGAATTCCTTGGTAGGGAGCCAGGGCGTGTGCGGGGAAGGCAGGGCGAGGTAGAGGAAGAGCGGTTTCTTGCCGTCATGGCCGGCTATCACTTGGCAGGCCTCCTTGGCGAAGCGCGGAGTCACCTCGACGTGCTTGAAATCAGGTGAAACGTTGCCGGCTCGCCAGAAGGCGGCCTGGATATGGTTCCAGCCTTCCTTGCCGTCGACGCTGTCGCTGGCCCCCACGGTGTTTTTCGGAGTCATGGTGGGTGTGCGACCGCGGATGTAGAAATACGGTTGGATGTCGAGGGAGGCATGCATCCCGAAAAAGGAAGCGAAGCCGCGGTCGGCGGGGCCTCCGGTAATGGGCTGGTCGTAGTTGAAAGAAATCCCTTTGCCGGCAGCGGGCGGAACGTTCTTCTTGTCGAACCCGAGGTGCCACTTCCCCACCATGGCGGTTTCATAGCCACGATTCCGCAGGAGGCTGGCAATGGTCGGGCGACCCTCTGTTATGATGGGGCCACGGTTGTCGGCGAAAGAGTCCTTGCGGACGGCGAAGCGCCCAGTAAGGAGGGCGTAGCGAGATGGCTTGCAGGTGGACCCACCGGAATGGGCATCGGTGAAGGTCAAGCCACCGGCAGCCAACTTGTCGAGGTGCGGTGTGGAGATCTTGCTTTTCGTGTTGTAGACCTTGAGGTCACCATAGCCCATGTCGTCGGCCAGGATGAAGACGACGTTCGGCTTCTTGCCTAAGCTCTTGGCTGCCGATGCGTCGGCAGCGCAAACTAAAAACAGGAGTGTCGTGAGCATCACGCTCCATAATACCTTCATATCG
>CAWVZQ010000426.1:0-3008 GCA_963934405.1 uncultured Opitutales bacterium
GGAATTCTCTTTTTCGGTGGCCCACATCACGATGGGAAGAATTACGCCTGAAAAAGGAACTACGAAATTGGCCAATTGGCTTAGATGGATCAGCATGCAGAATACGTTTTCCTCTAATCCCCAATATGGAGTCGGGCCATTCCGGACAGGTTTGACTTCGCTCCCATCCGCCAAAATATTGTTTTTCTCCAGCTGGAATTCTTCTTCGGTGACAATACCTTGATCTCGAAGTTTGTTTAGCTTTTCCAGTTTATCGTACTTGTCGGACATCTTTCATGGATAGTTGCTGTATCGCCTTGTCAGGGTCAAGACTACATCGCGAATGGGACTGACGGAGTGACTTTGCCTGACGGAAGGCTTGCCGAGCTTAACGAACCGGCTGCACTTCCTCTTCCCACACGGCCAACAATTTCCTCAAGCGAGCAACTTGTTCGGATTTCTTTTGGCTGAGGTCGTTTGATTCTCCAATATCGTTGGATAGATCGTAAAGCCACTCCTCCGTGGTGCCTTCCGTTTTACGAACGTATTTGTAGCTACCGTCCCTAACGGCCCACCATGTACGCTCCCCGCGCTTGCCTCGCCAATAGAGAGTGCGTTTGAAGTTCGGTTTTTGTTTTGCCACATGGTCAACGACGTCGAATCCATCGAGCGGATTGGCAGGCGTCTTGGCGCCTGCCAAGTTAAGGATGGAGCGAGTTAGATCGAAAGTCGCGCAAACCTGATCACTGGTCTTGCCCGACGCAATGCGTCCTGGCCATCGGATGATCAATGGTACCCGAATGCCGCCCTCCAAAGTACTGCTCTTGGCTCCTCGCAGAGGTCCCATGTGGGCTGCCTTGGCAAATCCGCCATTGTCTGACACGAAAATGACCAAGGTGTTCTTAACTAGATTGCTTTCCTCAAGTGCCTTGAGGAGTCGACCTACTTCGCTATCAAGATCCTCGAGCATGGCGACGTAGGTCTTGGCATCGGCTTCCATCCAGTTCGTTTCGTCGACGACTTTCCTCTCATCTCCGGGGCCTTGAAACGGGAAATGTGGGCTCTCATGCGAAACGAACAGAAAGAATGGTTTGTCCTTGTGACGCTTAATGAAATCTATCGAGGAATCCGTGATCAGGTGGGTCATGTACCCTTTGCGATACACCGGCAGACGACCTTGAAACAAGACGTGCAGGTCGCTCAACTCACGATGGTTGAAGTAATGGACGTTGCCGCCCATGTAACCGAAGAACTCATCCCATCCATGTTCGATCGGATTGAACTGGGGTTCGTAACCGAGATGCCATTTGCCGAATACGCCGCAAGCATATCCTGCCGTTTTGAGGGCCGAAGGAAGTACGGACTGCTTGGCTGGCAAGCCGAGTTGCCGTTTTTCTGCCAATTCGATTGCCTTGTCGTAACGTCCCACATTGCCGGTTCCAATGGCGCATTCCAAGCCGCCCGCTCGCTGCTGGTATCGCCCTGTAAGCAATGCAGTGCGCGTGGGACTGCACTCCGGACCATTGGCGTAATGTTGTGTGAATCGCACGCCCTCCTTTGCCAAACGGTCGATCCGGGGAGTCTTGGCTACGGGGTGACCATAACAACCGAGATCTCCGTAACCGAGGTCGTCTGCAAAAATAAACACTATGTTGGCTGGTTTGTCTGCAAATCCGTGGCATGCCAAAACGGTGGCGAGGAATAGGAAAGAAAGAATGTTATGAAAGTGATTCATTTGATTTGGGGATGTTCACGGAGTCGATTTTTTTGAGATGCTTAACGGAAAAGCCAGTGGAAAAGGATAATATCGCTAGTATGAATTAGGATTTGCCTACTGGGCAACTTTTAGTTGGTTTTAAAAACCCTAATCTCTTACCTTCCCCCCCATGCATTAATTATTTGCATCCCAAATCCTCATGAAGACTATTATTAAAACTTTATTCTACGTTGTTTCCGCCTGTGTATTGTCTATGCCCTTTTCACTGTCGGCCAAAAAAGTCTTCGACAGCAAAATGGAAGCTGTCTCCAATCAGCTCAAGGCGGCGGTGAAGTCCGGCAAGTTGTCCGAGGAGGATGCTTGGGCCAAGTGGAAGGCGATTCAAGGAGATTATCAAGAATCCAAGAAGGGATGGGACATGGAAGCCATCGCTAAGAAACTTAAGGCGGCGGTGAAGTCCGGCAAGTTGTCCGAGGAGGATGCTTGGGCCAAGTGGAAGGCGATTCAAGGAGATTATCAAGAATCCAAGAAGGGATGGGACATGGAAGCCATCGCTAAGAAACTTAAGGTGGCGGTGAAGTCCGGCAAGTTGTCCGAGAGTGAAGCCCGTCAAAAATTGAAAGCGATAAAAAACGAATCCGACCATCTCAAAGATTCAGGCCATGATGGCGGAGAAATTAATGAGGAGGAGGAACTTTGGCAAGAAGTCGGGCGTGGTTTGAAGGCGGCCATCGAGTTGGGCAAGATCGAGGAGGAGGAAGCAAAAGAGATTTGGGAGGACCTGAAGACTGACGATTTCGAAGATGAGCATGAAGGCGATGAGGGTTTTCATGGAGACGAAGAGATAAGGGAACTGCACTTCGATCTCGAAAGAAGGAACCTTGAATTTGAACTCGAAAGAATGGAGAACGAGCAGGATCGTGAACGCAAGCAATGGGAACAGGACCTGCAGCGAATGGAACATGACTTCGAACGAGAGCGCATGGAATGGGAGTTGGAAAAAATGGCATGGGAGCGTGAACGTGATCACCTGCATCGCCAGTGGGATAATGAGCGACGCAATGAAGATCATGGTCAAAGGGATCACGATCACCGCCATCACGATCGAAATTAAATTTTACAGTAAGGTACCCTATTCTCTTAACTTTACTTTTAAGAGAGCTGCGTTCGAAGTCTGAGAACAAATTAAGTTTTTCATGAAAAAACTCCGGCCAAGGTTTTTACGGCGGCGGAGCTTTTTTACAGATTTATTGTAACCCATCTATAGTTCCCGCTGTATATATTCACATGACATTGATCCATTATGGAGCTT
>CAWVZQ010000427.1:0-2998 GCA_963934405.1 uncultured Opitutales bacterium
TGCGGTGGTTGCGGGCTTGTTCGACAAGTCGGCTCACTACGACGAAGTGATTGACCGTCTAGGCGAGATTGGCAGGATTGATGAAGATTCGGGTGAGTTCGCTCAAATCAGTCTGGGCAAATACGTCGACAGACCCACTTCCGTGGGTGACCTCCAAGCTCTCGAAGAGGATGAAAGGCCTGCCGTATCCGTGGTTTACGTGGAAGGTGCGATTCTCGATGGTTGGGGCGATGACGGAGAGTATGTCGGAGGCGATGAAATCGCGAGCAGGTTGCGAGACATTCGCAAGGATGAAAAGACTAAGGCAGTCGTTCTTCGGATTAACAGTCCGGGCGGTAGCGTAACCGGGGCCGAGGCTATTCGGCGTGAGGTCGAGCGTGTGCGGGCAGACGCTATACCCGTAGTTGTTTCCATGGGTTCGGTGGCGGCTTCGGGGGGGTATTGGATAGCTGCCAAGTCGGAACGTATTTTCGCCAAGCCCGAGACGATCACTGGCTCGATCGGAGTGTTTGGCTTGCTGCCGAACATTAAGGAACTCGGCAATCGCTTTGGCGTAACTTGGGACGTAGTGAAAACGGAACCGCATGCCGACGCCTTTTCTTTCGTGAGACCGAGAACGGAGGACGAGATGGAATACTTCCAGCTTTACGTGGAGGATATATATGATCGTTTTTTGGATCACGTGGCTGCGGGACGCGATATGAACAAAACGGCTGTCCATGAGATCGCCAAGGGGCGCGTTTGGTCTGGGAAGGACGCCCGAGAAGTCGGTTTGGTCGATGAATTCGGTGGGCTTGGAGATGCCATACTTTACGCCGTTGAATTGGCTCGCTTGCCGGATGATTTTCAACTGATCGAGCATCCGCGTGTGGAGACGCCTTTCGAGGTCCTTGCGGAAATTTTAGAGACTCCGCTTGCGAGCAAACTTTCCGCCGCTTCCATCAATAAGGAAAATGCCTTGTTTGCCCGTTTCAAGGACATGGAGCGTAATCTGGGCATGTTCGGACGACTTAACGATCCTCGAAGCGCCTACGCCGTCTTGCCTTGGTTTTGGAATCGCGGACTTTGACGATTCTCTCCACTCCTTTTCTCAAGTTTCACCTTATTTATCATGAAGAACGAACCCGTTACACTAGTTAGTGATTGTCCCGCCACTCTTATTCCCGCAGGGGACGAGGTCACTTTGTCGAAAGGTGCGGAATACGTCGTGGCACAGGCTCTGGGAGGTTCCGTGACTTTGCGCGATGCCACCGGCATGTATCGTGTCGGCATCGATAACCTCGATGCGCTCGGCGAAGAAGTAAAGGCCGCGGTGGAGGCCGAAAATGAGCCCGTTGCCGCGGCTCAAGATCAGACTTTCGACGAAAAAAAAGTCTGGGATGCCTTGCGCGGTTGTTATGATCCCGAGATCCCCGTTAATATCGTGGACCTCGGCTTGATCTATAACTTGAGTATCGAGGAGGCGGGCGAGGACGCTCGACGCGTGGAGGTTCAGATGACTTTGACTGCCCAAGGCTGCGGAATGGGACCTGTGATAGCGGATGATGCTCGTACCCGTATCGAAGCTATGCCCGGAGTGGAGAGCGCCCAAGTGGAGATCGTGTGGGAACCCCCATGGAACCCACGCATGATTTCCGACGAGGGTAAAAAAGTTCTTGGTTTGGAATAGAAGAAAGGCATCGGCTCGGAAGGGGATTTTCCTTAGTCCCGTTTTACATCGACTCATTCACTTTTTACCAAACTTACAATTTTAAGAATGATCATGCCCAAGATTGCTTTGCTCCACTCCTTTTTTGTTTTGTTTTCCCTCCACTCGGTATTCGCGGGGGACTGGTCTCAATTTCGTGGCCCTACTGGACAAGGTCACGCCGATGTCAAAAAACTGCCTCTTCGCTGGAGCGCCACCGACAAGGTTATTTGGAAAAAGGAATTACCCGGGTCGGCATGGTCTTCTCCTGTTCTCGGCGGCGGTAAGCTATTTCTTACCAACGCCGTGCCCGATGGTGAAGGGGTCTCTCTTCGAGCGCTTCGAGTCGATGCGCTTACGGGCAATGTGGATTGGAACCGTGAACTCTTTCGCATGGAGTCCGCCCAGCGTATCCATCGCAAGAATAGTCACGCCAGTGCCACGCCTTTCTTGGACGATGATCGTCTCTACGTTCACTTTGGCAACCAAGGTACCGCGTGCTTGTCCCTTGCAGGAAAGACGATTTGGAAAAAGCGATTCGACTATCCTCCCGTACACGGGAGTGGTTGTTCCCCGGTAGTCGAGGGCGACCTGCTTCTGTTCAGCGCCGACGGCGCCCGTGACCCCGCCCTTTACGCCTTGGACAAGTACACCGGAAAGATTCGCTGGCGAACCCCTCGTGATGCTTCGTCAAAAAAGAAGTTTTCCTTTTGTACCCCGATCGTCATCGACGTGGAAGGTCGTCGACAAATCATCAGTCCCGCCAGTGATTATATTTTCGCATACGATCTCTCGGGCAAGCAAATTTGGAAATCCCATTACCCCGGTGGTTACTCCGTTGTACCTCGCCCGCTTTATGCCAATGGGATTGTTTACGTAAGCAGTGGTTACGACCGACCGGTTGTCTATGCCGTTCGACCCACGGGTTCGGGTGACGTTACGGAAACTCACGTTGTGTGGAAGACGGACAAAAATGCGCCCCGCAACTCTTCTCCTTTAGTCGTCGGGGATTTGTTTTTCATGGCTGCCGACACGGGCGTGGTATCGTGTTTGGATGCAAAGTCGGGAGAGCTTCATTGGCGAGAACGTGTGGCTCGAGAAACATCCTCTTCACTTCTACATGCAGCCGGTCGCATCTATTTGATCGACGAACAAGGGAAAACCTATGTTTTCGCGGCCGCCCCGACCTACAAGCTACTTGCGGAAAACGATTTGGCTGATCGTACACTTGCCTCCTTTGCCGCGTCCGACGGCACCCTTTACGTCCGCACGGCCTCAGCATTGTGGCGGATTGGCGAAGAGTAGGACGAG
>CAWVZQ010000428.1:0-2997 GCA_963934405.1 uncultured Opitutales bacterium
TTGCGGGCTCCGAGGTCTCCTCCGCTCACGGGGGCGTCCAGAGCCCTTACGCCCTTCTCCTTGGCAGTTTCATATATCCGTTCCGCCAAGCTCGGTTCGGAGGTCGTCATGTCTATGACCACCGATCCATTCTTTGCCGTGGACAAAATGCCTCTCTCGCCGAGAAAAGTTTCTTCGACGTCTTTGGGAAAGCCGACGATGGAAAACACGACATCGGCGCCCTCCGCCGCATCTGCAGCAGATTCGCACCATATCGCTCCTTGCTGTATCAAGGACAAAGCCTTGTCCTTGGTCCGATTGTGTACTCGAAGATCATAACCTGCATCCAGCAGATGTCCAGCCATCGAGGCTCCCATTACACCCGTTCCGATCCATCCTATCGACTTGCTCATTGAACTGTTGATAAATACTCTTAGCAAAATGGCAAAAAACAAATGGTCGGAACCCTGAAATCGAAGTGGTCTTAGGATTTTCCCCCGTCCTTCAATAAGCTGAGCTTTCCTCGGCCACCCCTATATTCATTATTCGAAGTATGTCGAAAGAAGGAGAGGATTTACTAAAACCCATGGTCTCGGTCGTTATTCCTACCTACGAACGCATAGCAACTCTCTCTCGCGCTCTGGATTCAGTCATGGCTCAGACCTTTTCCGGTTTCGAGCTGATCGTGGTGGACGACGGTTCTACCGACGGCACCGACGAAATGATTCTCCGGGATTATCCCGCCGTTCGGCTTCACCGCCAAGAAAACACAGGTGTGAGCGCTGCCCGCAACGCCGGGGTCGCCTTGACTACCGGGGAATGGATCGCCTTTCTCGACTCCGATGATGCTTGGTTGCCCGAAAAACTTGAGCGGCAACTATCGGCTCTGGCGAATGAGCCTGAACTCCGGCTAAGTCACACCGACGAGATTTGGATCCGAAATGGGAAGCGAGTCAATCAGCCGAAGGAATACGCCAAGTCGGGTGGTGCTATCTACCGCCGGTGCCTACCCCTGTGTTGCATTTGCCCTTCATCCGCACTTATCCGTCGAGACCTCTTTGATGAGATTGGAGGCTTTGATGAAACCCTTCCCGTGTGCGAGGACTACGATCTCTGGCTTCGCATAACCGCCCGTGAACCCGTTCACTATCTTGACCAAGCTCTTGTCCGCAAGTACGGCGGCCACGAGGACCAACTCTCCACCACTACTTGGGGTATGGACCGCTACAGGATTCGAGCTCTTGAAAACATCCTGTCCGAGGAAATCCTATCGCCGAAAGATCAGCTCCTCACCAAGGAAACCCTGATCAGGAAACTTCGGATTCTTATCGCCGGAGCCCGCAAGCGAGGAAATCAAAAGGTAGTTGCGGAATACGAACCGCGACTATCCGAGTGGGAACCAGTCGAGGTTTGAACTTTATCAACTAGTGAGAAAAAATGGTCGGGCCGGAGAGATTCGAACTCTCGACCCCTACACCCCCAGCGTAGTGCGCTACCAGACTGCGCTACGGCCCGACCTCTAGATGTACGAATTCAATCTCTATTCGAAACATTCAAGAGGTATTTCAATCGTCTTTATCGGGAGTGAAGTCAAGAGCAACTCCCCTTGAGCAATTCTTGGAAACTTGTTGATTTTGTAAAAAATTCATTGCGCGTCGGGTGACAAAAGAATTATGGTAGGTAGCATATGAATATAAACTTACCTGCACTCGTCGGTTCCGCCCTGCTTGCCATTGCGGCTTCCGTTCATGCCGTAAACGTTGAGCCACCGAAGGACGCCGTGCCTTTCCGGGGCAACCATTACAAGGCCTTTCTTGACACGAACAGCACTTGGTGGGAAGCCAAGTTCGCCTGTGAAGACATTGGAGGGGCTCTCGTAGCAGTAAGTACGATTCAAGAGAACGAATTCATTCGGCGTCAAGCCAAGGACAATCTCATTTGGTTGGGCGGAGCCGATGAGTTCGAAGAAGGCAAGTGGACATGGGACAACGCCGAGAAATTCGTCTATAAGAACTGGGACGCTAAACAACCTAGCGCCACCAACGGCTACAACTTCCTCGTCCTCGATGGCAAAAATGGCAAGTGGAAGGACGCCACCGATTTCTCCGGCAAGGTCAAGGGTTACGTCTGCGAATGGAAAGGTACTGCTCCCAAGGACGCTGGTCCCAAAGATGCAGACCTCAAGCCTCCGGCAACTTTAAAAGCTGGTATCTCAATAAAGATAAAGGGAAGCAAGTAGCGTCCCTTTACTAAAAAGCTTTTCCGAGGAAGCCGGATCCGAAAGGGTTCGGCTTTTTCTTTGTCTCACTATTTGTCCTGTAACGGTAAGAAAAGAGAAGATGTCCGTGAGTCTCAATCCGCGTGTTCTTTATATTCAACTAAATACAAGATAGTTGTGCTGTAAACTAAGATTAGAACTCACTGTTAAGGAGTGATTGAGGTTAAAGGCGCCGTGTGCTTTCGCCGGCTTCGTAGCGTTCGATCCAAGCTCGAGACCAGTCTAGGAAGTCTCCTGCCTGAATATGTTTTCGAGCCTTTTCCATCAAGTTGACAAAGAAGCGAAGATTGTGAAGCGTGAGCAGGATTCCTCCAAGGCTTTCTCCTACAGTCAGCAGATGTCGCAAGTAGGCTCTTGAGAATTCTCGTGAGGCGAAACAGTCCGTTTCCGCATCGAGGGGCGTGTCGTCCTCGCGAAAGCGTTCGTTGCGAAGGTTCAGGCGACCACTGGCGGTGAATGCAGTAGCGTGGCGAGCTGCTCGGGTGGGCATGACGCAATCGAACATGTCTGCCCCAAGAGCGACCATCTTGAGTAACTGAGGGGGCGTTCCGACTCCCATGACATAGCGAGGTTTTTCGCTTGGAAGCAAAGGGGCAGTCCATGCCACTTGTTCGAGCATTTCCTCCTCGGTTTCTCCGACGCTAACTCCGCCAATCGCGTAACCGGGGAAGTTCAAGCTGGTAATTTCCTCGGCTGAACGATGACGGAGTTTCTCGAATCGACCTCCTTGGATTATTCCG
>CAWVZQ010000429.1:0-2994 GCA_963934405.1 uncultured Opitutales bacterium
ATAATCGAGCCCGAGGTAGTTCCGGCATTGGAGGTCGTTGTAAACGAAGATGGAGAGATCGCGCGTTTCGAAGCCTTGGGCTTTAGTCGCCTTTCTGGTACGGATATTACTACACGAGAAAATGCGCAAGCCGTGCTCGAGCGTCTTCTGGGAGAGAACGGAGAAGCTACCGAGCACGGAGAAATTCATTGCTTGATGAATGGTCAAAGGGCTGAACTCGGGAAAAGCATGCGTCGCATGGAGTTGGAAATCGAAAGACTCGAAAACAAAACGATCAGCGGTGAAAAAACGCTTGGCCGAATAGAAGATGCCGACATGGCCCAAGAGGCGACCAAGTTTGCCAAGCAGTCCCTCAAGATGGAACTGGCGGCAAACATAATGTCCCGAGTGACGAGGCTAACCGACGTACTTTTACCCTTGGCCACCCAACGAGTAGGGGGCTCCAGCTTGTAATAAACAGTTATGAAATAGGAGACGAAACAGAATTTCCGGCGAACTCATGAGCGGGCATTGAAAATGCCCTCGCATGAGATATCGCCAGTCGAACTTAGCTCGCGCTGCCCGCCAGACTGCTTGTTAAGCCATACACGCCAACCAACAATCTTTAATAAGGAAATCACTCTAAAAAAATAGTTTTAGCGAAGACCCAAAACCCTTACCCATAGGATTTATGAACGATGATTAGTGACCAAATCAACGCGCATATTGCCAGAGATTTGGGAGCGGTGGATCGTGAGCATCGGACTCATGTGAAGAAGCTTTCAACTGGCAAGCGCATACTTGCACCCGGAGACGATGCAGGAGGCTACTCCTTGGCAGTTAAGCATGGAAGTGCCGCAAGGCGAACCCAAGCCATGCTGACCAATCTGCAAAACGTCTTTTCCTATGCTCAAACCCAAGACGGTGTTTTGGCAAACGTGGGAAAGGTTTATAAGCGAATGGACGAACTTACCGCGATGGCGATGGATCCGACTAAAACCGATTCCGACCGTGCTTTATACAACAAGGAATTCCAGGAGTTGCGCGATATGGCAGTTCGGGCGAACGGAGAGGAATTCAATGGACTTCGCCTTTTCAGAGGCAAGCTATATGAGCTTGTTGACAAGGGGATGAAAATCAATTGGACCGACTCGAAGGCAGAGGTCGATGCACTGGACGCCGCAGATGCAGACAGTGCTTATTACTTGGCAACCATTACTTCTGAAACCGAGCAAGCGGAGGTTGGCCTACAGATCGGAGATGTTGGCATTAATGCTTGGCTCGGAGGAAATGATACTGCTGTTGAAGGGGAATGGAGGTGGACCGAAGGTCCCGAAGGCCTAGAAGATGGAGGCCAAGGCAGGCAGTTTTGGCAGGGCAAATCCAATGGTTCTGCCGTTAACGGATCCTATGAAAACTGGGGTGGCGGTGAACCGAATGATTCTGGGGGCGAGGACTACCTACAAATTAGCCAAGCCTCAAACCCCATCGCCTCTTGGAACGATTTGCCTGATACGAATACAGCGGGATCAACATATCAGCCGGAAGGTTATGTCTTGGAGGTTGACCAAGGAGATCTGAAGGTTGGTAAAGACCGCAATGGCGATACCTTCGGGCTCAAGAACGTTGATTTTCAAAAGTATCTAAGTGAGACGGTGTTATCTATCGAGACCATGGCGAAGGCTCAGGCTGCTACCGTTACGATGAAAGGGGTTATCGAAAACATAGCCGACGCCAGAGCAATTGTGGGAGCCAACTTGTCTAGGGTTTCCGGAGAGATCGACAACCTTCGCAGAATAGGAAATGCGTATGAGTCAGCTCTTTCTAGGGTGGAGGACCTTGACATGGCTTTAGAAAGCGGTCGTATGTCAAAAAAAGCGGTCAAGCTGCAGAGTTCCTCCGCATATCTTGCGCAGGCCAACGAGATCATGAATCCCAATTTGATACAAATCTTGTTGGAATAAATGGAATATAATCATTCCCGCCTGAATGGCATAATGACGATATGCAACAAAACTGGAATTAGCGGATTCCCAAATTTACGGTGACTCGCCACTTTAAATATTTAATGCCCGTTGTCTACTGCTAGCAATAGTTTAGCTTCCTCCCACTTAGAAAGCGTCGACTGATAACGGTTTTGCAGAATGAAGACTTCCTGCTCTCTTTTTTCCAGCAATTGAAAGCGAGAATTCGATTTGCTTTCGGAAGAGGTTGCCTTGGCAATTGTCACAAGTCTGGCCCGTACTTCGTCTCTCCTTTTTAAGGTTTCAGAATAAGCTTCATTCAGGGAAATATCGACCTTGGTCAGCTCCGTTTCCAATTTTTGCTTTGCTTGCGCAATCTGGTGATCCAGTAATTCTCGGAAGGCATCGTTTTTAACTTTACCAGAATTGCGAGCTTCCCTCAGTTGTTTGATGGTAATGCTGAAGTCAGCGAGGTCACCTTTTGTCGAAAGAGCAGACAATCCAGCCAGTTTTTCTATGGACGCCCCCTTTTCGCGCGAATCTTGAATGGTCGATAAAACATCAATTTGCTCTGCGAGTTCTTTTTCGCATTGATCTAGTTCGGCGCGTAATGAAATTTCTTTCACTGTTGCAATGGGCTTTGCCGACTGTCTCTGTTGGATCTGTCGTCGAAGGTCCTCGACATCCTCTTTTTTTCGCTGGAGGGAGATCCCCAATTCGGCGAGCGCTGGCAATAAGGGAGCTTGTGCCGTTTCTTGTTCAAGCATCTGGATATGTGCTAGATAAAAGAGTTGGCTCAATAAGCTAGCCGCTTCAATAGTTTTTCCGCGACTCGATATCTCTATGACTTCTGTCCCATTGGAATCCTTTTGGGCTATCGAAAAAAGCGATCTGGCAAGTGCATCGTTTTTAAGGGCGATGGATTGATTCGAGAAGGGGCCCAGTATAACCTTCTTGGCTTTAGCGCTGTCTTCAATCATTTGTGTGAGGTGTTGCAGGAAAAGCTTTCCGTCTAGGACCCGCCGATGCATGTCCAATGCCTCTTGAGGAG
>CAWVZQ010000430.1:0-2983 GCA_963934405.1 uncultured Opitutales bacterium
TGAACATTTCACATACAAAACAAACTGCTCTTCTAGAGGTTCCCAACATGGTGCTTGATCTTGGCGGAATTGCAAAGGGGTATGTCGCGGACAAAGCCCTTATGGTTTTGCGGAAGCTAGGCATTGGGTCGGTTCTCGTGGACGCTGGGGGCGATTTGGCGTTAGGTGATCCCCCTCCAGGTTGTAAAGGTTGGCGAATCGAGATTGGGGGGCTCAAGCATCCTGACCTTCCTGTTTTGGAATTGGCCCGTTGTGCCGTAGCTACTTCTGGCGACGTGGAGCAATTCGTTGAAATCTTGGGTAAACGTTACTCCCACCTTATAGATCCAAATACCGGTATCGGTCTCACTACGCGAATTCAGGTTGCGGTGGTGACTCCGACAGGCATCCAAGCAGACTCTCTTGCCTCCGCCCTCAGTGTTCTAGGGACTGAAAGAGGTACCAAGTTTGTGCAAAAACTATCTGGAGTCAGTGCCTACTTCGTTGAAGGCGTTGGCGACGAACGAACCCTTTGCGTAGTCAAGGGAAAGTAATGAACTAAACTTTGTTGTACCCGGAAAAATTCCTCTCCCAAAAAAATAAAAACTAAACCTATGAAAAAATTACACTACGGTCTCGTCGGCATTATTCTTGTTCTATCTGCAGTCATTTTTTCGGGACAAGCGCCCCGTCGTGACCTTCAGATAATTTATCCCGAACAATCTCGTGATTATAGAATTCGTTCCGCCGATCTGCTTAATGCCGGTTACCAACTCAAATTTGTTTTTTACGGCGAAAAGGGCCAGACGGGTATGATTTTCGTTCGTTAGCTAGTTCTCAGTTAGCTGGTTTTCACCAGCTTGATAGCGGCTCTGTGCTTGGCCACTGCTTTAACAATTTCGGAGAGTATTTTTGGTTGTCGGGCTGAATTTTCAAAGCGTTCGCTTGGATCTTGATTTAGGTTACAAATAAGTGGAGGCTCATGTTTTAATGAAAAAAAGAATCTGCATATTTGCATTAATATCCTCAGTGTTCGGATTCCTGCTTGTTTGGTTGTTTTATCCAACTGAAGAGGAGCAGATTATAGCTCAGTTTGAGGAACTTTCTGACATTGCGTCGAAGCAAAGTGAAACTTCCACTATAGCCGATGCACTTGTTCTCGATGATTTCAAGAACCTCTTCGCACCGGACGTTTCTCTCAAGACTGGCGGGCGAGCCAGACTAACTGGTCAATATACTGACCGAGAACTTATGCAACTTTACGGTCGAATCCGCCTGCAATCTAAGCGACTCAGTCTCCGTTTCGGAAATATCGAAATTCTTTCCGTGGGCGAGACGGATGCCACCACCACTGCCGACGTCCATGCTGAGGGAACTGACAATATTCGAGATCCCAACCGCGTTGAATCCTTTCATGCCGAAATTGATTTACGCAAGATCGATGGCGCCTGGAAATTCAGTCAATTCATCTACATAGAGTCTTTGCCCGGCAAATGAACTTTCTGCGTGACCTCACGCTTTTGACGATTATCCCTGTTTCTTTTCACCTTTACCCAAAACAAATCTAAACCATGAAGCACATTCACGTCTTGGCTCTCCTGTGTGCCACCGCTTTTACTTTTTCCCACGCCACTGCCCGCAAGCCGAACTTCGTCTACATCATGGTGGATGACGCCGGTTACGGTGATTTCTCCTGCTTCGGCCAAAAGCATTTCAAGACGCCAAGTGTCGACCGTATGGCAACCGAGGGAATGAAGCTCACCGATTTCTACGCCGCCAGTACCGTCTGCGCTCCTTCACGCTGTAGTCTCATGACGGGTGTTCACACGGGTCATGCGCTTGTTCGGGGCAACCGTGAAGTTCAGCCCGAGGGACAGGCTCCTCTACCTGCTTCCGCCCTTACTTTGCCGGAGGTTCTCGGCAAGGCAGGCTATGTCTCCGGCATGTTCGGCAAGTGGGGTCTAGGCTCTCCCGGTTCGGAGGGTGATCCCATGAATCAAGGATTTGACCGCTTCTACGGCTACAACTGCCAGCGACAGGCTCACACCTTCTATCCCGACCACCTTTGGAGCGACCGCAACAAGGTGACGCTCGATGGCAAGACCTACTCCCACGACCTCATCGCCAAGGAAACCATGAAGTTCATCCGGGCCAACAAGGACAAGCCATTCTTCTGCTATTGTCCCTTCACCATTCCCCATGCCGCTATGCACGCACCTGAGGAAAGGGTCGGCCCATGGCGCAAAAAGTTCCCCCAGTTCGAGAATGTTATCGGTCGCTATCGTGGCCCGCAGGTCAAGAACCCCGTGGCCGCTTTCGCAGCCATGATGACCCTCCTCGACGAGGATGTCGGCAGAATTCTCGATCTCTTGAAAGAACTGGGCATCGCCGATGACACCCTCGTCATTTTCACCTCTGACAACGGGCCCCACAAGGAGGGTGGCCATAAACCCGATTTCTTCGACAGCAACGGTCCGCTTCGCGGTTACAAGCGAGATCTGTACGAAGGCGGCATTCGCGTCCCCACTCTTGCATGGTGGCCAAACACCATAAAGCCGGGCTCCACAAGTTCTCATGTTGCGACAGGTTGGGATGTTCTCCCCACCTTTTGCGACCTAGCAGGCGTTAACACCCCAAAAGACCTTGATGGCGTTTCCTTTGCTCCAACCATCCGTGGCGAAAATAAGAAACAAGCTAAACGCGAATATGTTTACTGGGAGTTCCACGAACAGGGAGGCAAGCAAGCGATCCGCAAGGGCAATTGGAAGGCCGTCCGTCTAAACGTCCGCAAGAAACCCGATGGTCCCATAGAACTTTACGACCTTTCCCGCGACATCGGCGAAACCAAAAACCTCTCCGACAAACACCCCGACCTAATCAAGGAAATGGCCCGCCTCATGACCAACTCTCGAACCGTTAACCCGGCGTTTCGGTTGTTTCGGTAGCAAAGGGTTCACTGTATCCTCTGTTAATTGTTTCCAGGAAGGTTGTTCTGGCTGATATC
>CAWVZQ010000431.1:0-2977 GCA_963934405.1 uncultured Opitutales bacterium
GCGTCATCAATTAACGTGTAAAACACCGGCACAGCCAAGAGGGTGAAAAGAGTGGCTGAGGTCATTCCTCCGATGAGCGTGAACCCGAAGCTTTGATAACTCATGCTCATTTCGCTGGATGAGTTAAAGGTCAGTGGAATCATCCCAGAGATTGTCGTTAAAGCCGTCATGAACACAGGTCGGAAACGAACCTTGGAAGCCTGCAGCAAGGCTGCCGTTCTTTCCATCCCTGAGTGCCGTAACTGATTGGTATAGTCGACGAGAACGATCCCATTATTTACGACAATACCCACAAGGAGTATGGCGCCGACTAGCCCCATTTTGTCCATATCCGTGCCTGTAATGTAATGAATCCAAACTGAGCCCATGGCTGCCAAAGGGATCGTTAAGATAATGGAAAGAGGTAGCAACATGCTTTCGAACAGAAAAGCAATGAGCATGTAAATAAAAATAATGGATAAATAAACTACAAATCCCCCTGATTCCTTGTCGTTATCATTGAAGGATTTTCTAATTTCACCAAACGAAACACCTTCGGGTAAATCCATGTTTCGCGTTGTTCTGTCTATATTCTCTTTTGTTGTTTTTTCCTCCCCTGGTTTGAGTTTTATGCCAAAAGTATAGCTCGTTTTTCTGTTGGTTCGCCGGATGTAGTCTTCGCTCTTGAGCATTGCAGGTTTAGTGATTGTCCCGATCGAACTAAAGCCTCCATACTCGGTTGGTACTAGAATGTTGTTCAAATCATACAGTTCTGCCCGGTCCTCCTCGCTGAACTTTAGGCGAACCGGTATTTGGCGCCCCTTGCTGTTGAATCTTGGAAGATCGCTACCGCGTACGGCAGTACTTATCGTTCCGGCCAGTATTGATGGATTAACGCCAAGGGAGTTGGCGCGATCACGATTGACGATCAAGGCCATTTCATTTGGTCCCTCATCGTTATCTCTTTCCTCCAAGGACAGTACCCCCGGTAGCTTTTCGAATTCCGGCATAAGTACTTCCGCAACGGATTGAAGCAATTGGGGATCATCGCCTATCAACCGGACGTAATGTCGAGATTTATGATCATTGCGCTCCTCTCCCCCGTCTTTACCTTTGTAGTGGATTCTTACTCCCGGTTTTTCAGGGAAATCCTCATAGACTTTTTCTGCAGCTTCCTCACGTGTAAATTCACTGACACGGTCATAAGAGAAATGACCCTCGAATTCTGCATACCACGGCGAGAAATGAACTTCATATGATTTTATGCCGAGCTCTCCTTTTCTGCCTTCAACGTATTCCTCTACCTGTTTTAGGTATGCGCTACGCTCCTCAAGCGTGAACTGATCCGGGAATCGAACATCAATTTCGAATTCATCTCTTTCCTCGCTCCTTTCATCGGAAAACTCAATGTTTTCATAACCAATTTTGTAGGAGGCTACAAATAATATGAGTAGAATAAACGCCAAGTCGAGACGGCGGTTCAGATAGAAGGCAAGTGTTTGATTATACCAAATGTTGAACTTCTCAAAACTTAAATTGTATATTTTAGTAAGGCGTGTCCTAATAAATACATTCGCAGCACCGTATGCCTTGGTTTCATCAACTCCTGAGGAGGTGAGGGTCAAATAGACGCAAAGTGGGATAAAAACCAAGGCGACAATTAAGGAGGCCAGGAGAGAAGCCATTACTGGAAGCGCCAAGCCAGAAAGGGCAAAACGCATTCCTCCTTCAATAAACAACATTGGAATAAAGACAATCATGGTTGTCATTGTTGCTGTTGTTATCGCTAGTCCAATCTCACTGACACCCTTAATGCACGCCTCGCGTCGAGGCATTCCGCTAAGAAAATGTCGTTGAATATTCTCTGCAACCACGACTGAATTATCCACAAGCAGTCCTATGCAAATCATGAGGCCGATCATATTGAATGCATTCAGGCTTTGGTCTGCAAAATACATGGAAGTTAATGAAATCAATAAACAAAGCGGGATAGCCATTGCTATGATCAGAGTCATCCGAAAACGACGAAGGAAAAAATACAGTACAACTACCGCAAAAAAGGCACCCGCCATGCCATTATTAACAAGGTGCTTAAGTCTTTTTTGAATCTCACTACCTTGGTTGTGATAAACGCGCAGATGGTAATTATCTAATGCCGGGTTTACCTTAATTATTTCAAGTTGATCCCTAACTCTTTGGCTTACTTCTAATGTGTTTGCCTCACTTTCTTTTGTCACCCTGATACTGTAGGACTCTAATCCATTATACCGGAAAAAGCGACTGTCCATATCTGGCTCATATTTTATTTCTGCAATGTCTTTGAGGGATACATTGTCATTTAAGGGCACATCTTTTAGTTCGTCAAAGGTATGAAACGAGCTAGAGGATTTGAGGATATATTTTTTACCGCCATCAACTACAGAGCCGCTGGCCAAAGTGAAGTTATCGCCTCGCAAGCGGTTAGATAGTCTTTGTATGTTCAATCCATGGGCTTCCGCACGGTCTTTATCGACTTCAATCATTATTTCCTTTTGCTCTATGTGGAATTCCACATCTGCAACTCCATCGATCCGCATAAGGGGGATAATGACGTGTTTGTTGATTAAATCATAATCTGGTACATGCTGATCCGATCCAATTGTCATTCTAACGATTGGGTCTGACCATGAGTCCCGTTTATAGATCCGAGGTTTTTCTGTGCCCTCAGGGAAACGCATCCTGGCTCGTTCCATACGATCACGCACTTCTCGATAGGCCACATCCATGTCTGTTCCCTGCTTGAATTTCAAATCCACCGAGGCAGAGCTTGTGCTGCAGCGCGTTGACATTGAGTCCAAGCCTCGCACAGTGCTTAGTTCCTCTTCCATCGGAATTCCGATTTTTTCCAAGGATTCTTGAGGGACTCCGGATCGCCATGATGTTCTCACATAAATCCCATGGCCCTCCGATCCCTTGGGCTCCATCTCAAGGGGAAGGCGATTGGTTGCAATAAATCCGA
>CAWVZQ010000432.1:0-2971 GCA_963934405.1 uncultured Opitutales bacterium
CTCCCAATCTATGCAGAAATCAGGGCTGACGCATGGATTGTCAGAAATTCGAAGATCATTATCCAAAAGGAACTTGTTGATTGGTTTCATGAAGAAGATTTTTGTTACTAGTTTTAAAAGTGAAATATTGAAATATTGAAGAAGCTAGCTCCTCGATCGAGAATGATCGTTTCCGCAAAAAAAGGAGGTTTTACGACAGAAACAGAAGAACGAAGGAAACAAGTCGGAGGGCTAACAATCTGACATGAAGTGTAAAGAGAGTTCTTTCAAGGTCGGTTTAAAATGAATTACATATACTAATTGAAAAAAACCTATCGCTAAGGATTTATTCTCCAAAGATGAAGATGGATTATATTTATAATTCTAAGAGGGAACTACCCTTGAGTCGCCCTTTTTTTTGCGACTGCTCGCTTGATCATCTCGTCGGCAACGACCCCAAGAAGTATAACAGTTCCTATGATGGCAAACTCCAAGGTGTCCGAGATCTTCATCAAGGTGATGAACATCTTCAGGGTCACCATGAGAGCCGTTCCAATGACCACCCCAAGAATGCTTCCTTCACCTCCCCTGAGGCTGCAACCTCCCAAAACGGCAGCGGCAATGGCATACAACTCGAAGAAGTTGCCGTGTGACGAAGGGGCTATGGAGCCAGCGTAATTAAGAAAGAACAAGCCGCCCAGCGCCGCCATGACCGTACAAATCACATAACCGATAATCGTCATGCGATCCGTATCGATACCCGAAAAACGAGCGGCCTCGACATTACGGCCCAACGCGAGCATATACCTTCCGTAGATCGTCTTGTTTAGAAATACCGCGGCCAAGATGGCCACGAGGAGAAAAATGAAGAAGGCATAGGGAATCGAATAAGTTCCGTAGGGTTCCTCCAAGGTCCACAGCACGAATTTGCCATTAGTGAGAAGGGCAAGAGACGACTCGTATTCGTTCCCATACCCAGTGTCCTCGTCTCTGACGAGCCAGCGCGAAATCCCCCTGTAAAGAAGCAACCCGCAAAGCGTTACGACAAAGGGCTGCAGGTGTATTTTCGTTACAAGCAGACCATGCACAAGACCTAAGAGGAGGGCAATGCCAAGAACTGCCAGCAAGGCAAAGGGCACTGGCATCGTTTGGTTTCTGAATCGGGGCATGGCAAGCCACTCCTCGCCCAAGGCGCCCATGCCACCCTCAAAGCGCACCCGGGTGTTGCCATCGACCGCTTGAGCCCCTGCCACCACAATTTCCTCCATGCCCCCGCTCGGGTTGATGAAGCGGATCCTATCCCTTGCGGCGAGTCCCTCGTGCTGTCCTTCAATCAGCACCGTACCCTGTTCGACATCAACCCCCCTGATCGGATACAGTTTGGCGACGATCCCATCCCGTGCTTTTTTTGATTTGTTGGCGTCCAGTCCATCCACCTGAAGCAAAGAGCAGGAAACGGTCAGCCCGCCTTGCTCGTCGGGGATCTTCGTGGGCTCGACACTCGAAAGAGTAACCACAGCGCTACGAGCTTGGGTGCTTCCGTAATAACTGAGCAGATCACCTGGTTTGAATCGTTCGGTCTCGTCCGCAAGTACGATGACTTGCTGTTGAGGATCAATTGCAAAGACTTGCTCCTCGTCTGCAGGATCGTAGCTAACCGAAAGAAAGAGAGAAAGCAGAACGCCGCTCAAGCAAACGATGGAACCGATCGAAAGATCGATCCCGGCGGTAATGATGACAAAGGCAACCCCTATACCCAGCACTCCGTACATGGAAGTACGCAGGAATAGATTGAACATGTTGTTGCCGTTAAGAAATCCCCCCGGCACCTCAATGGCCAGAAAGAGCCAAAGGGCCACCAAGAGCAGGGTAATTCCAAGTATTTTAACGTTCATATGAATTTTTATCTCTCGTATCTTTTATGCGGCCGCTTTTTCCCCTCCCGTAGCGAGATGCATTATGTTTTCCTCGGTGAGTTCCGAACGTGACAATTCTCCGGTAATACGACCCTCGTGCATGACTAGGGCCCGGTCCGCCATTCCGAGAATTTCCTCCATTTCACTGGAGACGAACAAGATGGCGACACCGGATTCCGCCAAGTCCTCCATCAAGGCATAAATTTCGCTCTTCGCCCCCACGTCAATCCCGCGAGTCGGTTCATCTAGAAGTAGGATCTTGGGTTTCATCGCCAACCATTTTCCAAGAACGACCTTCTGTTGATTTCCTCCCGAGAGGTAACGAATCATCTGGTCCTCATTGGGTGTCTTGACCCGCATCGCCTGGATCATTTCCTTTGCAATCTCATCTTCCTTTGAAAAATCAAGGAAGCCGGCTTTCCTTTGATCCCTCCTGAGGGTGGCCAGGCTGAGGTTTTCACGAACCGTCATGTCCACGACCAAGCCTTGTTTCTTGCGATCCTCGGGAGCCAATGCGATTCCCGCCGCAATGGCTGAAAGGGGCGAATCGAGTGTCAGGTCCGAACCTGACACTTCAATTGATCCTCCAAGCGCAGGCGTGACCCCGAAAAGAGTCTCGAGCATTTCCGTACGACCCGCCCCGACGAGACCCGCAATGCCCACGATTTCACCGGATTTCACGGAAAAACTGAGTTCGTGATTGGGGTGAACGGGAGTCCTCAGATTCTTGACTTCAAGGGCAAGATCACCTTTTTCACGATCCTTCCGTTCATAGTACTCGGAAAGATCACGACCGACCATGAGACGGACCATGGCTTCGTGATTAACCTCTTCTCGGCTTAGCTCCCCTGCATTTTCACCATCACGCATCACGGTGACGTGATCGGAGAGTTCCTTTACTTCGCCAAGACGGTGGGAGATGTAGATCACGCTCACTCCCCGTGCCCGCAAACCCTTGATCACCACAAAGAGGCTTTCTGCCTCTGCTTGGGAAAGACTGGAGGTGGGTTCGTCCATGATAAGGACCCGCGCGTTCACGGAAAGAGCCTTGGCAATCTCCACCATTTGCTGCCTGC
>CAWVZQ010000433.1:0-2967 GCA_963934405.1 uncultured Opitutales bacterium
AGCGATCCTTACTCACCTGATCCCAAGCGCTATGACGGACGTATGCCCTATCGTCGGTGTGGACGATGGGGAATACAACTGCCGGCAATTACCTTGGGCTGTTGGCACAATTTTGGCGGAGACATCGTGACCGAGAACCAAAGGGCTATGATTTACGCTGCTTTTGATGCCGGTATCACGCACTTTGACTTAGCCAATAACTATGGCCCTCCCTATGGTTCGGCAGAGGTGAACGTCGGCAAAATCCTCAAGGATTTGCCTCGTGACGAAATCCTGATCACAACCAAGGCAGGTTACGACATGTGGCCCGGGCCCTATGGTGAATGGGGATCACGAAAGTATCTTTTGGCGAGCCTGGATCAATCCTTGAAGCGAATTGGAGTAGATTACGTCGACTTTTTCTATTCCCATCGCTTTGACCCGAATTCACCACTGGAGGAAACCCTCGGAGCTCTTGACTCGTCCGTGGTTCAGGGCAAAGCACTTTACGTCGGCATAAGCAGCTACCTAGCCGACCAAACTATAGAGTCCGTAAAAGTTTGCGGTGAAAACGGTTTTGCTCCCCTTGCCATCCACCAGCCGAACTATTCTATGTTGAATCGTTGGATTGAAAACGGGCTGATGGATGCCTGTGGCGAAATGGGTCTCGGAATGATTGCGTTCTGTCCTCTGTTTCAAGGATTACTTACTGACAAGTATCTCGGTGGCATACCGGATGGATCCAGGGCATCTCTGGAGCATTCTCCCTTGCGAAAGTCCGAAGTGAATGACCAGAATCTTCGGGTTATTCGTGAATTGAACGACCATGCTAAGTCACGGGGGCAAACACTGGCTCAAATGGCTCTTTCCTGGGTGTTGCGTGATAATCGCATTACCAGTGCTCTTATCGGAGCTAGTCGAACCGAGCAAATCCTGGAGAATGTAAAAGCTGCCAAGCAAACCGATTTCACTGTCGAAGAACTTGCCAAGCTAGATACTATTTTGGCTAAGGCGAACATGCCCAAATCACTTTGGGCGAAGGAATAGCTGAAAGTAGGGGTTATCCCCTCGGTTTGAAATCTTCTCGTGCGTGTTCCAGCACGGGAAACTTCCGTCGCCATTCCATAACCACGTTCAAATCGATTTCTGCAGACACGATTTTTTCCGTGGTCCCCGCGTCGGTAAGAATTTTTCCGTGAGGGTCGATGATTACGGTGCGGCCACAGTACTCTAGCTCGGGGTCGTTACCAGTTCTGTTTACGCCGATTACATAGGCCAGATTCTCGATCGCTCGGGCTTGCAATAGGGTGACCCAATGCTCGATGCGAACGGCAGGCCAGTTGGCGATGACCGTGAAGAGGTTTGCCCCTCTACTTGTCCCGATTCTGAAAATCTCAGGAAATCTCAGGTCGTAACAAATGAATGGACAGACCGTGAATCCACCCAGTGGAAAGGTAACTACCTCGTTTCCCGCATCATAGCTCTCGTGCTCCCTGTAAATGGCTGCAGGATGTGTTTTGGCATAGAAGCCGATCCGTTTGCCTTCGGGTGAAAAGGTGACTGATACGTTATGCCCCTTGTTGTCGGTTTCGGATGGAATGGTCATTCCCGAAGTTACCCAAGCTCCGTACTTTCCGGCTAAGTCGGACAGAAAACCTTCGGTTTTTTCTGGTTCGTTCTTCGTGGTGAGCTCTACGTTCATGCTGAAGCAGGTGGGAAAGGTTTCCGGCAGGACAATCAAGTCCCCTTTGTTTACTCCTGCTTCATTTATTAAATGAGTGGCCTTCTCGTAGTTGGCCTCCTTGTCTTCCCAAACTTGATCAAGTTGTACGGCATGAACCTTCATGAGAAAGAGGATGTAGATATAATGCGGGTAGAGGAAAGCAGAAAAACTAACTCGTAATTGCCGCCAGACCTTTTTCCAGTCGGTCGAGCGCTTCTTGGCAGGTTGAACGATCGAGTACGCCATAGGCGATGCGAAGGAAGCAGTTCTCTGTCAAACCGAAGGCGGAACCGGGGATCACGGCTACTTTGTATTCCTCTATGAGGCGTTGCGTCACGGAAAGAGAATCGAGCCCCGTTTTTATCTTGAGGAGGAAATAAAAGGCTCCTTTGGCAGGCGCGATAGTCGCGAATTTCTCCCATCCCGCAAGCCTCTCGATGACAAGGTTTCGTACATCCCGAACATCAGTCAACTTTTCTTCGCAATAGGCTCGACCCGTCCGTATGGCTTCTAAGGCTGCGAACTGTGAAACGACCGGCGGGCAGATGAGGTTTGTGTCTTGTATTTTCTTTACGGCGTCGATGAGTTGAGGAGGAGTCACCATGTAGCCAATCCGCCAGCTCGCGAAGCCATAGGCCTTGGATAGCGAGAAAAGCGAGATGACGTGCTCGTCCACATCTTTAGCTGAACCGGGAGAGAAGTGACTGGCTCCATCGAAGGTAAAGTACTCGTATGCCTCGTCGCTTATGTGAAACAGGCCGAACTCCCGGCATAGCGCGGTGACGGCTTGCAGGTCTTTCTTCGGGTAGACGACCCCTGAGGGGTTGTTGGGAGATATTGTGACTATGGCGCGACTTCGTTTCGTAATGGCTGAGCGCAAGGCGTCCAAGTCGAGTTGGTGATTTTTGTCGGTAGGTGCGACGACCGGAGTGCACCCTAGCATAGTCACGGCCATTTCGTGGTTGAAGTAGAATGGTGCCGGCAGGATGATCTCGTCACCCACGTCGGCGATGGCGAGAACGGCGTTGATGAAGGCCATGTTGGCTCCGGCGGTGACGAAGACTCTGTCCTTTGGATCGACATTGATCCCGTTTTCGTCTTTCAGCTTTTCCCCGATCTGGTCGAGTAGGGGAGGAATGCCCTGAGCGAGCTTGTACTTGTGGTTTTCGACGTCTTCGCGAAATCGATCGATTCCCTCATAGGCGGTTTCCGGTGGTCCCCAACTCACTACGCCTTGACCCAGAGAAATGGTTCCCGGATTGTCT
>CAWVZQ010000434.1:0-2965 GCA_963934405.1 uncultured Opitutales bacterium
GGAATACCCCAAGGGCGTTTGGGCGTACCATCGGGGTTATTGCCGAAATTGGTTTTGCCGTACCATCCACCAGGTCCACCGGCGGCGTGACCTGCAATGTTGGCGTCAAATCCCAGATTCTTTGGATTGGAACCGGGTGTGTCGTGGGCACCCCAATGAGCTTTACCCGCGTGGATCGTATAGTAGCCAGCTCCTTGCAGGAGTTTTGGCAAAGTGATAGCATCGGGTTGCAGACCATTGCGTTTCCAGTTGACCGGCGCCTGGAGCCGGGTGGTTTTGCCGGAAGTTTCTCCGTCCTTGTTGAGCGTCCAGTTGGTTACTTGGTGGCGAATCGGGTTCTGCCCGGTCATGATGGAGGTACGCGTCGGGGAGCAAACGGCGGCAGCATAGGCTTGGGTGAATTTCACGCCCTGCTTCGCCAACCGCTCCATGTTCGGTGTCCGGAAGTGATCGTTGAAAGGCGTGCGTTCGGAATGAAAAGGTACGGAGGTGTCCTGCCAGCCCATATCGTCGACCAGAAACAGTACAATGTTCGGTGGTTTAGGGGCAGCGAATGCAGAACAGCCAAGCAGCCAAGCAAAGATGCCCAACGCTCTTTTAAGACAGACCGGATTCACCTGGGAACTCCTCCGTCATGGCTTTACTTCTTAAACTCCACCAACGGGGAAGCGGAGTGGTTGTCGCGATATCCTCCCTTGTCCTGAAAAACGTAGACTAGAAAGGCCGTGGCAGCGCGAGGAAGCGCCTTTTGGGAAACGAGTTCCTGGTCGCCGATGGAGCACTGGATGAAATGCCATTTACGGTTCTTCCATTTGTCTCCGGAAGTCGTGAAATAAATCCACGCCTCGGTGAACTTGCCCTTCCCTTCGTACTTGGTGTGCACGATGCGGGAATCGGGCTTGGTTTCCGGTCGATGCAACTTAGGCAGGGCGGTACCGTCCTTGACGATACTGTCGGCGAACTGTCCAATTTCCGGGGCATCGTTCCATCCGCTACCATGAGCATGGATCATCCAGGGGCGGATGCATAGTCGACTGTCACCCTCGGTCGCTTGGGCTGAATGGGCGAAGATATTGATTTGAAAGACGGGATCGGCCACCGAGGTCACCCACAGCATGGGCATTTTGGCATGGGGCAAGTGAGCGGAAGGATCCCACTTGGCGCGGTAATCAAGGAATTGGACCTCGCTCATGTTCTTCGGCGGAAACCACTGGGCCAGCCCCTCGTTGTCACTCTCATGAATGAAGCCGCCCCCATAGACTGGAATGGCAAAGGCAAAACGCGAGTCGACCCCGACCACCGAACTGGCGACGGTGCCGCCCCAGGAAATACCGGTCAGGCCGATCTTATCGGAATTGATCTCCGGAAAAGAACGGAGCAACGAATTCGCCCGTATAACGTCGGCCACCGCGTGATAGAACCATTGCTCTTCGTCGGGCAAGGCATGGTCGCCGAACCAGTCAATCCGCGAGGGACCCGACTCCGGATGCCCCACCCCGGTCGGAAAATTGCCTTCGACTTGATGAGACTTACCGCCGGGCAAGTGCCCTTCCAAGTCCATCACAATGGCCGCATAACCTTTCTTGTTCCAAAACCTCACCCACTCGGGATAAGCCGTGCCGCCACCACCATGGGCGCAGACCACTGCAGGCCAACCGCCTTCCGGAGCCTTGCCGTCCGGAGCCGCATAGTAGGCAAACACCTTGGTTGGATTGCCCTTGTAGTTCGCCCCCTCGTAAAAAAAGGAGCGCAACCCCTTGGCCGGACGATCGTTGGATTCGTGAAGCTTTGGTTTCTCGAACAGCGCCTTGGTGTCCCAAACCAAGATACGCTCCACGGGCTTGGCCTGCTTCGATTCCTCGGCAGCGACAGGAACGACCGCTAGGTTGGCCAACCATTCCTTTCGGTTCTTGCCGACCCGATTCGGGGTATTGTCACCCCGCTTTACGTTCCATTCCTCGCCGAGCGGATCCTTGAAGGCGGCAAACTCAGCAATCCGCGGTTGGCCTGCCTTGGCTCCGATGACCCGCAAACGGGCCTTGGTCGTCTTCCGTTCGACAATCGGAGCTACGAACTCTGTTCCGATGGAAAGACCGTTGAAGCAACTTCTCCAAGTAGAGTTCTTGGTGTCCCAGAGCTCGATTACGTAACGAGAAATCGAGGAACCCTCCTGCTCCTTGATCAAGAATTCGTTTACCGTAGTGGGCTTGCCGAAATTCAACTGGACCCAATATTCTTCGGCATCGCCCTTAGACGCGGTAAGGTTACTCCAGAGTTTCTTGGAACTACAAGCGGCCACTAGATCCTTCACACGGCAATCGATAAAGGTCGTTTTCTTATCCTTCTCGGGATCCATGACCCTCATTACGGCTTCGCCCTTGGAGAGATAGAAGCGACATTTCCGCCAGGTGGACTCGTTCCAATCCGTGGTGTTGACTATGGCGCAGCGCGGCAAACCAATCGGGCGTTTCGATTTCCCGTTTATCAAACAATTTTCCATGATTATGCCGGAGTGGGCGTGGCCATCCGATGCGTAACAGCAGAGGAGGAAACCAGGGCCGTCGGTGTCGTGAAAGAGACAATTGCGCATGATCATGTTGTCGCAGTTTCCCTCGAAGTCGAAGGCTTGACCATCACCACTTCCCAAGCCAATGGAGACGAAGCCCCATTCACAGTCCTCGAAGACCCAGTTCTTGCATCGAAAGAACATCGAGCCAGCCACGCCGTTGAAGGAACGAAAACCACGTCCAATATCGAGAGTGACGCAGTTTCGCATGACTCCGGTGTCAACACCACGAATACCTTGTTGCCACTGAAACCCCTCCTCGAAGAGGCAACTGTCGAAAACTAGGTTCTTGAAATTGTAAACATAGGAAGCGTTCTTGTTGAAATTGTCCGGACTATTGGTCCAGAACCCGGAGGCCAACCTCCGAAAGACGCAGTTCTTGACCGTGATGTCCGACAT
>CAWVZQ010000435.1:0-2955 GCA_963934405.1 uncultured Opitutales bacterium
TCGCAGCCGTGGTGCTGGTGGAAAAACTGTTTCACAGCGGATTAACATAAAATGAGTGCCGAGGTATTTGTCAGTTACTCGAGTCAGGATTTTGAGGAGGTTCATCGCATTGTCGAACAGTTGCGTGGTGCGGGGGTGTCGGTTTGGATGGATGATGGAGGCATCGAGGCGGCTACGCTGTGGTCAGAGGCGATTGTAGAGGCAATTAATGACAGCAAGGTCTTGATCATGATGGTGTCCAGTCACTCGACCGATTCGCCGAACGTGGTCAAGGAAGTGATGCTCTCCTCGGAGTCGGGTAAGGTGATTCTTCCGGTTTATCTTGAAGAGGCGGAGATACCGTCACGCCTGAAATACCAACTCACCGGTATCCAGCACTTGGAGGTATTCTCTCTATCCGAATCCGGACTAATTGAAGAACTGCTGCGAGGGCTCTCTATTAACGGAGTTACCGTCCCGGGTATCAAGACCACAAACATCGCAGCTTCCACAAAATTACCTTCCCATCGGAGAAAGAAAAACAGGCGATCCAATTTGCTGTTTCCGTTGGCGGCAAGCTGCGCGTTGGGCTTGTTAATAGGCTGGTTTTTTTCGGGAGCCTCCAGCAAGCCGCAAGACTCAGCCCCGATGACGGTGGTTATCAACGCATCCATTAACCTGCCGAATAATGCTCCCTTGGCCGACACTTCCGTAATGTGGGGTGGGGTATCGGTGCCACATCTTGCGGTTGCTTCGAATGGTTCGTTTTTTGTCTATGCGGCGAAGAACGGAACAAGCACGATTTTGTACAAGCGCAGCCTTGGGCTGGAAACGGTGGAGCCCATCAGCGGAACGGAAGGCGGCTTTGCTCCATTCCTCTCTCCGGATAACCAGTGGGTGGCATTCATCGCCGAGAATAAACTTAAAAAAGTGTCCCTGAACGGAGGGAGTCCTCAGATTTTGGCGGAAGCGACCAATTCGATGGGCGGAACATGGGCGGACAACGGGATCATATTCTTTACCATCAGGGAAGGGGGGGTGATCAATTCGATCAGTGAAAAAGGCGGGGAATCGAAGCTGGTCGAGGTTAAATCCCATCTACAGGCTGAGGGTCACCCGGGGGCGCTTTGGCCTCACGCATTGCCCGGGGGTCGACAACTTTTAGTGACAAGCCAGAATAATCCGCAAAAGCGTTACTCGATACATTTGCTGGATGTTGAAACAGGGGTGTCGCGACAACTGGTATTCGACGGAGGATGTGCTCACTATCTGGACTCTGGGCACATTGTTTATGGCCGAAAATCAGATCTGTATTCCACGGGATTTAATCTCGGTTCATTGGAACTGGTTGGGGATGAGCAGTTGGTACAGGAAGGCGTTCGATCTGCGGGGAGGTACGCCGGTCAATTTACCGTTGCGAGAGAGAACGGAACACTCGTTTACCTGCCGGGCGAATTTGGAGGTGCGGGTCAATTGACTTGGGTAGATCGCAACGGCAACGAGGAATCGCTGGGATTTAAGGAGCGGGTTTTTGGTACGTTCAATCTCTCCCCCAAAGGAGACAAACTGCTCGCCCAAGTGTGGGAGCCCACGGCTAGCGTCTGGATGTTCGACTTGGAGACGAAGTTAGAGTCGGTCGTCGAGCAAAGTCCTTCCAACGGCTTCAAGGGATTTCCCAGGTGGCACACAGATGGAGAGGGTTTCACCTTCAGTTCCACCAGTGGAGAGTTGTACGAGCTCTTCTCGCGCAGATTGGCTAAACCGAACCATTCAAAATTGATCGAAGGCTCGCCAGATACCATGAAGATAGAGGGATCCTGGAGTCCTGATGGCAAGCGCTACGTCTACAACCACTTTTCGGAAAAAACAAAGTGGGATTTGTCCATATTCGACAAGGAAACAGGGAGGCATGAAGGGCTGATGGTTTCGGAAAAAACCGAGTGGGGGCCGCGCATTTCCCCAGATGGCAAGTGGGTGACCTTTACTATGGACAAAACCGGGGGCACCTATGAGGTATTCGTGATCTCCATTGACGGTGGCATGCCGCAGCAGGTGTCGCTCGACAACGGCGTGGAGTCGGTGTGGATGGCGGACGGAACGGAACTGATTTATCGGGAGCGTCAAAAACTGGTCGGTCGTAAGTTGGAAAGTTCATCCCCCCTGTCTTTCGGCCCTCCGGGCGTGATCTATGAAGGTGATTTCCTGACCATCCCTGGCCATTCCTACGATGTTTCGCCAGATGGTGATCGATTCTTGGTGTTAAAGGAGGTTCACCCTCAGGGAGAGTCACTCGAGTTGAACATCATCACTCAATGGTCTTCCAAGTTCGCAAACACGGCGGCAAGACGGGTAAAGAATTGAAAGCTGAAGGGAAATGAAACTACTAATCACAACAATAGCAGCCGCGATTAAAATATATCTATAGCTATGCCGCTTCTTCCTGAAAACAACCCATTTGTTCCAAACCCAAAAACTTGGTGGTGTTATAGGTGTAAGGCTCATAGTAACTATCGGCATTATCGAACTAATATTTCAAGTGGAGATGGAACTAATACATCATATGAAAAATATGCATGCAAGGTATGCAATGCTTCGATGTTTACTCCCGATCAAACTTCACCATGGATGAAGGGATTCCTCGGAGTCGCATTTGTTTTGCTATTAATGGGAGGGTTGACCAATTATAGCGGATTCGACATAGTTTGTCTAGGATTTGGAGGTTTTTGTGGATTATTTGGAGGTATAATGTATTACTATCAGAGGAAGTGGTATGCATGGGTGTCATGCCAAAATAAAAAATCTCCCGAGGATTTAATACTGGAAGCAAAAGAATTTGAATCTAAGGGTGAGTAGGACTTAATATTGACTTCATTATGGAAACTTGTTCCCTGTAAGAATGAATTTATAGAGTCGTTTGGGGTGAAATCGCCGACCTCCTCCGCAAACACGGCGGCAAGACGGGTGAAGAATTGAAAG
>CAWVZQ010000436.1:0-2948 GCA_963934405.1 uncultured Opitutales bacterium
TATCCTCAAATCAAAGCTTATTCGACCAAAATTGTTTTACGGTCTTGGCGGCAATCTGGGCGTGGTTCACTGGCGACTTCAGCACTTGCTCGAGCAATTTACTGTTTACTACATTGTGCTGTTGGTGAATCCAAAGGCCTTCAAGAATGTGATGGGCGTGGTCTTTGTTGTTGGAGTCAAATTGCTTTAGCCATTTTTCGGTGGCGGCAATTACTTCCTTAGTGTCCCGTTCGCTCAGTTCGATACGAGCACGGTGGCGAATGATGTTAGTCGGGTTCTTGAGGAGGTCGAGTAGTGTTGCAATAGGCTGACCGTCAACTTTTACATGCTTCATTAGGTCGCGACCTTTTGCGGTTAAGCGGTAAACGCGGCCATGAGTTTTGTTGCGGTTGGGGTCACGTACATTGTGCTGCATGTGCCCAACAATGACATTCTGCCAATCAGAAACATAGAGAGCTCCGTCATCACCGATTTCAATGTCGGTGGGCCGGAAGTTCCGATCCTTCTCGGAGACCAAGAGGTCTTCAATGGCGGTTCCCTTGCGATTGCCGTTTCCATCGTCGGCAAGCGTATACTGCTTGAGTCCGAGGAAACCGATTGAGTTGCATATTACGAAGTTTCCGTTGTTGCGCTCGGGAAAGTGGGCGCTTGATAAGACGCTACTGGACGGAACAGGTCTCACGGTTTTATTTAGGAGGGATTGCATCTTGAAGCCTCCCTTTCCGTCGGGTCGTACTTGGTAGGCTCTCCCGCCGGTGCCATCAGTTGCATAATGGTAGCCCCAGTAATCAAAACTAATGCCATGTGGGTTGGGGCTGTTGCCTGCATGCAAAGCATATTCAGACGTGCGCGGGTTGAAGCGGTACATCGCGCTGTTGCCGTGCTGCTGAGGCCCTTTCCAGGGTGTCTCGACATTTGAGACATGAAAAACGCCGCGCTGATAGTATATGTGTCCGTCGGGACCGAAAACGAGGTTGTTTGCGGTGTGGTGCGTATCGGCTGAGTCTAGACCGTGCATGATGCGGATACGGACATCTGCTACGTCGTCACCGTCAGTATCTTTAAGGAAGATTAGATCTGGAGCGGATGCCACGATTACGCCGCCATTCCAAAAGTCGAAGCCAGTGGGGTTGTGAACCTTGGCGAAGGTTATCGCCTTGTCGGCTACACCGTCACGATTTTCGTCCGGCAGGATGATGAGCGCATCGTTCATCTTCTTCAGCGGCTCCCACTTCGGATACGTCGGCCATGCGGCGACCCAGAGTCTACCTTTTGTGTCGACTGCCATTTGAACGGGGTTGGCGATTTCGGGAAACATTTCTTCCGAGGCGAAGACATTGAGCTCCAAGCCTTCGGCGAGCTTCATTTGATCCACGGTTTCCTGTGCTTTGTGGTATTTGACGTTTCCTTCTTTCCCTGCGTTGCTACTGCGAGACTTGCCGCCTACGTTTGAATCCACCTTGATTGGAGCAGGTACGTTTGAGTCGTCGGCTACGATGGTTTTTCCTTTGGCGGCGGCGTGGACAACCTTGTCGCGATTTGCCGTCATGGCGTCGATCATGTCGAGCTCATGCCAAAGCACATCCTTGTTGGACTGACCAGCTACGAAACGAAGCCCCGAGCGACCGCCCCAGACGTCGTTGCCGTCTGTAGCCCGATAGCGGTTGAACCAATGCCAGTTTTTGTCCAGCACGGACGCTTTGGTTTGCTCAAGACTTTTGTGCTTGGCGGGAGCGTCTTTCCCAAAGAGCGCCTTGAAAATGGCTTGGGCGATTTGACGGTTACCCTCACTCGTGAGGTGTATGCCGTTGATTGTCAGTGCTTCCTTGTTTTTAGCGTATAAATCCTTGGATGAGGTAAACAGGTCGACATACTCGACGCCCTTTTCTTTGGCTACTTCGGCGGTGGCGACGGCGTATGCTTCGAGGTGTTGGTTCCGTTCCTTTCCGTCAGGTAAGTTTGGGCTTTCGAGATTCTCGTGAGCAATGGGAGAGAAAAGCACGATGCGAGGGGCACTCTTGCCGTTGTATTGCTTACCCTTTGTCTCGTCGATCCACTTGGACAGAATCCCCTTGTAGTTTCCCGGGTTCTTGTCCCAAGCCTCGTTGGCTCCGAAGAATGTGAGTATGACGTCTGCCTTGGATATGGTGAGGTAGTCGTGCGGGTTTATGAATCCGCGATTGCGTGGACGTTTGTCCACTTTGTCGCCGGAGAAACCGTGATTGCGAAAGACCAATTCCTTTTCAGGCATGGCGAGTTGGGCGTAGGTTTCGAGCCAGCCATGATGCTGCATGCGCTCGGCCAAGGTGTTCCCCAAGAGCACGAGGCGTTCACCTTTTTTCACCTCTAGGGCATCAACTATTGTTGTCGCACTAAATAAAGTTAGGGCAGAAAGCAGGGATTTAATGAGACCCGCAAGGTTCAAAGGTAGCGGGGGCTTAGTATTTTTCGAGGTGTATTTTTTGAGCGATTTCATCATATTCTCTTGGCTGGTCATGGGTTAATTTTCAAAAGTTTACTTGGCTCGGATGATCTTGGCTGTACTGGGGAAAATTTAGGCTCTGGGCAATTAAGAAGTTGTTACTTCTAGGGTTGTCTTGACTTGAAGCGAGTGTTTTCTAGCACATCCGAGTCGATTTTTTACGAGAGAAGTTTCGGCACGGACCTTTCGCGACAAGAATTTATGTCTTGATAAGTTTCCTGACAAGATCGAGCGAGACGGTTTAGATCATCGAGAAAGATAGCTTTATCTTCGCGAGAGAGCCCATTTAAAGCTTCATTTTCCAGCGCCTTGGCACGAACAGATGCCTTGGCATAAAGCCCGACTCCTTGAGGAGTTGGGGAGACAACTAGCTTCCGTCCATCGTCCGGGTCTTTTGTTCTTTGGATGAGAGAAGCCTTTTCCATCCGTCGCATCATTGCGGCGATGGTGTTGGGGTCACTGGACA
>CAWVZQ010000437.1:0-2947 GCA_963934405.1 uncultured Opitutales bacterium
GTAAAGTTACGAAATTGCTAAGTTGCATGAGAAGACTTCCTTGTCTCGGAAATAGTTTGCAGATGAATGCTTGTAGGCGCCGCCATCCTGGCGGAGCTCTTGCTCAAAGATTAATTCATATATTGGTTAATGGGTTGTCATAGAGTTGCGGGAAAAGACGAGGGCGGCATGAGGGCACGACAAAGTGTCCATTCGCACCTTAGAGATAAAAGAAAGAGCGCAGGACCCCAAGCACCCGTAAGCACCCCATGCAAAACGGGCACTTTGAGATTCGGGCAAGGCTCGTCCCGGCGGACCACAGGACATGGGTCCGGGAATACAAGTACGCAGCAAAGCCGCTAGGCAATCGCCTATGTGGAGAGCCGTACGCGACATCCGCAAAAGTAGATGCTGCCCACGATCTCCACTCAAAGAATATGAGTAAGTAAAGGTAACGGTCGCCACTAAGCTTCCTCCTTGAGAAAGTGTGGTTAAACAGTCTTGACCTACCTCCTTGCGGGCCGGGACCTATGTAATAAACTAGGCCGCATCCATGCAGCATAATAGATAATCGACCGGATCTATAAAAACTTTAGGAGAATTCGATTTTTTTCTTCTGAGCGAAAGAACTTGGAGAATTTCGAGTCATCGCTATTTTACTGAACGCGATAACTTAAAATGGCGCCAAAAAAAAATAGAGCGGGAGCTTATGGGCATTTGCCTGCAGCCGTTTCTCCCGGAATACGATTGTTTCCCATCGCCCAAGCATTGGGAAACTATAAGCGAGAAGACTTTTCGGGCGACTTCCGAGCGGCCCTTAACGTTGCCCTATTGGCTTTTCCCCAAGGAATGGCTTATGCCTTGGTTGCTGGAATTCCCATAAAGTACGGTATCTTTGGTTCGGCCGTGGCGGCCATAGCGGGTTCGCTTTTCGCAGGATCCCGCTTTATCGCCCTTGGACCGACCAACGCTACCGCCGTGCTTCTTTTCGGGACATTTGCGGGCTTGCAATTAACCAACGCAGATGGAGTAGCTTCCGGCGAAGCCCTTGCGTTGTTGCCCCTTTTCCCATTGCTAGCGGGAATCTTTCTCGTCGCCGCCTCTTGGCTACGCCTAGCCAGCATGGTGCAATATGTTTCCCGAACGGTAATCACGGCGTACGTCACGGCGGCGGCCATCCTCATCATCGCCAATCAGTGCCATCACATCCTCGGTTTTCGTTTCGAAGGAGGAGAGGCTCCCTCGACCTTTCTCGAGGTGGCATGGGCAACGATTCGGTCGCTTGGCAATGCTTCGGGTCCAGCGATTGCAATGAGTGCCTTGACGGCCGTGCTTTTTCTTTTGCTTCGGGGACGCTTTCGCAAGCTGCCCAACGTTGCCATTACCTTGGTCCTCGCATCGCTCACGTCGCTGGGCTTCAAGGCATACGGTTTCGAGCTACAAACCTTGGAGGCTTTTTCAGCCGGAGCAGAATTTTTTGCACCGCCTGACTTCGCCGCTATGAGCACTTCTTCCTTGGGCACGATATGCTGGACCGCCGGAGCCTTGGCCCTTCTATGCGCACTGGAAGGCATTTCAATAGGTAAATCATTAGCCGCTCGAGCGGGAGAACGCCTAAATGCAAACCAAGAAACTTTTGCCATTGGCGCAGGCAATCTGGCATGCGCCTTTTTCTCAGGCATGCCTGCGTCCGGGTCTTTGACGAGATCTACGGTCAATGCCCAAAGCGGGGCCCGTTCGCAGGTTTCCATGCTTTTCGCTGGGTTGTTTGTGCTGGCGGGAGCCTTTTTTCTCGGACAGCTCGTCAGCTATGTCCCGTTGCCGGCATTAGCCACCTTGGTGGTATTCATTGGCGCATCCCTGATCAGATCAAAGCAGATTCGGGCCGTGGCCCGAGCAACGCGTTCGGATGGTATCGCCTTCACGGTCACACTTGTTTTCGGTCTGCTTCTTTCCTTGCAAATCGCGATTTTCGCAGGAGTGGCAACTTCGATACTTTTATTTTTGAGGAAGGTGTCCGAACCCGAATTAGTGGAATACGGCTATACCCAGGAAGGTCATCTCGCCGCCATCTCCGACAACGCAAAAAGACCGGAACCTGAAGTTTCAATCGTCCATGTGGAAGGCGAATTGTTTTTTGCAGCCGCCGAATTGTTTTACGAACAAATACGGAGGGTGGGCGATGACCGCAACCTGCGTGTACTTGTGCTAAAGTTACGTAATGCCCACCATCTTGACGCCACGTCAGTGCTCGCGCTGGAAGAGTTATTGGACTATCTCAAGGAGAAGAATTGCCATGTGCTTTTGTGCGAGATAAGGAAAGATGTTTTGCGGATTTTTCGGAACTCAGGACTGCTTCCACGCCTTAATCGCAAAAACCTCTTCATCGATAGCCCAAGCAATCCAACTCTTTCCATCGCCAAAGCCATTCGAAGAGCTAAGGATTTGGTTAAGGGAGAAAAGGCTCAGGTAACCATCTACGCCGAGCAAATGAAGCAATCAGAACGATCCGGAAAGGAAAGTTAAGATAATGGTCGAAGTTGCTCGATAAATAAGACTCGGCGAGGTTCGCCGATCTTTCAAAGTAAAATGTGAGATCGAGTTACTTAAGCTCGCTACGCCGTTTGGCTTTTAGGTTTGAGAGGTTTTTGAGAAAAAGGTCGTGAGTAAAGTTTTCGATGGATTCCTTTTCCATTTCCAGCAAATGAAACTCTTCTTGCAACTCCTCGGTCAAGGCTTCGTTTCCTTCTTTGCTCGCACGCTCCAACTTGGTCTCCAGATCGTGAATTTTTTTGTTCACTTGTTCGATTTCGGTATTCTGCTTGTCTCCCTGGCCATCATCTTTGTTGGCGGCCATAAACCTTGTGTGATTGAAATCTTTGAGGGCCGCTTTTTCTTCGTCGAGAGAAGCTAGCTCTTCGCGAAACTTCGCGAGCTTGGCAGCAGTCTCCGTTCGCTCTTCATCGGT
>CAWVZQ010000438.1:0-2936 GCA_963934405.1 uncultured Opitutales bacterium
TGTCCAGTGACCCCAACACCATCGCCGCAATGATGCGACGGATGGAAAAGGCTTCACTCGTCCAAAGAGCGAAGGACCCTGAGGATGGACGGAGGCTTGTTGTCTCCCCAACTCCCCAAGGAATCGGGCTCTATACCAAGGCATCGGTTCGCGCCAAGGCGTTGGAAGATGAAGCCCTTCACGGACTCAATCGGAAAGAAAAAGAGATGTTTCTCGAGGACCTAAACTGTCTTGCTCGATCTTGTAGGGAAACTTTTAATGCAATAAAACTTTCCCAAAACAGCTAAACGGAAAGACTGGTCTTTCGAAAAATAGATGGCAAATAGCAAAAAAACGCTCGCCTCAAATAACCTCAACTCTACAAGTAACAACTTCTTTATTCCCTAGCATCTAACATTTACCCACCTTGACCAATATCCCCGAAGCATAGATAACATTTTGTAAATTAACCCATGTTACCAGCCAAAAGCATATGATGAAACCGCTCAAAACAGAGACCTCCAGAAACACTACATTATCCAGCATCTTCAATCTTTCGGGCCTCATGAAATCATTGTTGCCGTCCGTATGCATACTTGGCGCCACAGCAACGGTTGATGCCCTAGATGTAAAAAAAGGTGAACACATCGTGCTCCTCGGGAACACCTTGGCCGAACGTATGCAGCATCATGGCTGGCTAGAGTCCTACGCCCAGTTGGCTATGCCCGAAAAAGCACTGGTCTTTCGAAATCACGGATTTTGTGGCGACAAAGTGGACAAACGCCCACGCAATCGGGGTTTCATCAACCCACATGACTATCTCACCATATCCAAGGCCGACGTCATACTCTCCTTCTTCGGGGCAAACGAGGCATGGGACAAGAACCCCGGCAACTACAAGGGCATCCTTTCCAAGTGGGTCGATGAGACCAAAGGGAAGCAATACAATGGCAAGAGCGCGCCACGCATCGTGCTTTTCTCTCCCATTGCTCACGAGAACCTGGAAAGCCCCAACCTGCCGGACGGCAAGGAACAAAACAAGCACCTCGCCGCATACGCTGCCGTCACCGCCGAAGTAGCAAAAGAAAAGGGCGTGAAGTATGTCGACCTGTTCGGCCCTTCTCAGGCCCTCTACGCCAAGAGCGGGGATACGCTCACAATGAATGGCATCCACTTGACCAACGAGGGCAACAATCACTTGGCCCAAGTCATCTTCAAGGCACTCTTCGGGAAAGAAGCCCCAACCAATCACAAGCATTTGGAGCAAACCAAAGCCGCCGTGCTGGACAAGAACTGGCACTGGTTCAACCGCTACCGGGCGACCGATGGCAACGATGTCTGGGGCGGACGATCCGGCCTGCGCTTCGTTGACGGACAATCAAACAAGGACTCCCTCTTTCACGAACTCTCCATGATCGACGCCATGACTGCCAGTCGGGATCTGGTGGTTCATGCAGCTGCCAAGGGAAAGACCATCGTGGCAGACGATTCCAATGTCCCTGCCCCCATCAAGGTGAAATCAAATGTTGGCGGGAAGTCAAGAAGCAGCAATGCCTCCAAAGAAGGCAACGTGAAGTATGCGTCGCCGGAAGAAACCGTCAAACAACTAGAATTAGCCGAGGGTCTCGAAGCCAATGTTTTTGCATCCGAGAAAATGTTTCCCGAAGCCATTAACCCGGTACAATTAGGGGTAGGCCCCAAGGGACGTCTTTGGGTAGCTTCTTGGCGCACATATCCCAAGTGGGAACCACTCAAGGAAATGGCTGACACCATTTCCATTCTTCCCGATGAAAACCGCGACGGCGTAGCCGACAAGTCCATCATCTTCGCCAAAGTACACAACCCGACGGGCTTCACCTTCTGGAACGGTGGGGTCATCGTGGCATCCGCCCCGGATCTCATATTCCTCAAGGACACCGATGGTGACGACAAGGCGGACGTTCGCATACGCATCATGCATGGCATCGACTCAGCAGATACTCACCATGCGGCAAACAACCTCACTTTTGGGCCAGGTGGTAATGTCTACTATCAACGTGGGGTATTTCATGTTTCCAATGTGGAAACCCCCTGGAAAGGCCCACAACAGCACGGCAACAGTGCCATGTATCGCTTCAATCCGCGGACTCATGAATATGCTTTTCACGCCAACAATAGCCCTAACCCTCATGGAGTATCCTTCAACCATTGGGGATATCATTTCGCCACCGATGGAACAGGTGGGCGAGCTTATCAGGTTCGACCCGACGGCAAGGGCGGTTTCAAGATGCAAACTCTCCTAAACAAAACAGTCCGTCCCGTTTGTTCTAGCGGTATTCTTTCCAGCGATCACTTCCCCGAGCGCAACAACGGCAACTTCCTCATTTGCAATTCCATCGGTTTTCTCGGTCTCAAGCAATATACCTTGGCCACGGATGATGACGGCAACGTCAAGGGTACACAAATAGAGGATTTGCTCATCTCCAAGAAAGACCGCAACTTCCGCCCCACCGACTTCGAGATCGGTGATGACGGCGCCCTATACGTAGCCGACTGGCAAAATGTAATCATCGGACACATGCAGCACAATGTGCGTGACCCCAACCGCAATAAAACCCACGGCCGGATTTATCGAGTTACCGCTAAAGGTCGTCCCCTCATGAAGCATGTCAAGGTTGTTGGTCAACCGATACCTGCACTACTCGATCTGCTCAAGCACAATACCTACAACATTCGCTTGCGAGCTCGTTTCGAGTTGAGTAGCCGTGACACGGATGCTGTCATTACAGCCACCAAGGATTGGCTTAAAAAGAACAAGGAAAGCAACGCCCAGCTAGAAGGCCTGTGGGTACACCAACAGCACAACGTGGTGAACGGTGAACTTCTCAAATCCCTTCTTAATTCGAAGGAACGCGACGCCCGCATTGCCGCCAAGACCGTAAAACAATTTTGGTCGAATAAGCTTTGATTTGAGGATA
>CAWVZQ010000439.1:0-2935 GCA_963934405.1 uncultured Opitutales bacterium
CCGCAAAGAGAGACCCTGAGAAGAGCGAATTACGTTAGGGTTGAAAAAGTCAACGACGGCGTCCGACAACAGGACGGCATCGACGCCAAAAGCTTCGGCACTACGCAATACGGCTCCGAGATTGCCAGGTTTCTCCACTTCATCGAGAACAAGTACGAGCGGGTGTGACCCTAAAGAAAGACGACTGGGCTGCAAATCGAAGGTCTTGGCAAGGGCGATCAATCCTTCCGGGTTTTCACGAAAAGCCGACTTGGCAAAGGCATCTTTGCCCATTTCGACAAGCTCGACGTCAGTCTCCTTGAAGCGATGTAAAAGAATCTCCTCTCCTCGCTCACGGAAAAAAGACGGACAAAAATAAACCTCCGTAAACATACGCTCGGCATCTATGCCAACTTCGATTTCTCGCAATCCTTCGATAGGAAAAAGGCTCAACTCCCTGCGCCGACGAGGAGACTCACGGAGCTTCACGAGTTCTTTGACTCGTGAGTTTTGGAGACTGAGAATGATTTCGCTCAAGGCTACTGTAAAAAACGGTTTTGCGCACAACGGTCGAGTAAGATAAAGATTTTTTTATGACGCAAGCCCCGAAAAACTTTCGACCCGAACCATACGAATACCACGAAGAACTAACACTGCGCGTGGAAGATCTGACGAACCTTGGACGAGGAATAGCTCGAGACGGCGATTGGGTGGTGCAGGTCGCTCACGTCCTGCCGGGCGAAACCATAAAGGCTCGCGTGTACCGAAATCACAAAAGCTATTCGGTCGCAGACTGCATCGAGGTGCTGGAGTCTTCTCCGGAACGAGTGGAGCCCGTTTGCACATTATACTCGGATTGCGGAGGCTGCCAGTATCAGCATGTCTCCTACAAAGCCCAACTCGAATGGAAGCAACGACATGTGAAAGAGTCCCTGAACCGTATCGGAGGAGTGGACATAGAGGTGTTGCCCGTATTTCCCTCCCCCAAACCCTACGGTTACCGTTCAAAGCTTACCCCTCATTTTCAAAAAGATAAAGATGGGGAAATCGGTGCCATTGGCTTCCTCCGACAAGGTTCACGCCGTGCTATCTTGGATGTGCCTCAATGTCCCATCGCCACAGAAGGTATCAATGCAGCTCTCACGGATGCCCGCCAAAATTTAAGGTCAACTTGGAAAAGAAAAAAGGGAGGTACCTTGCTACTCAGAGATACGCAAGAAGGTGTGACGACAGATTCTCAAGCCATTGTTTCAGAAACTGTGAACGACCTCGTTTTTCAATTCAAAGCCGGCGAATTTTTTCAAAATAACTCTTTCCTGCTTCCCGAAATGGTAAGTTACGTGGTGTCGGAGGCCAAAGGAGATGGACTCGAATACTTAGTCGACGCTTACTGTGGGGGCGGTCTGTTCGCACTCTCGGCAGCCCAAAGCTTCCCACGAGTGATGGGAGTGGAGATAAGTCGAGACGGTTTCGATTGGGCAAGAGCGAACGCCGTTGTTAACCGGATCGAAAATTGTGAGTTTCTGCTAGGTAATGCCTCTGAAATCTTTGCCGAGGTAAACATTTCGGGCGAGTCGTGCTCTCTCGTGGTGGATCCGCCACGCAAGGGTTGCGGCGATGATTTTCTTAGGCAAGCTCTGGCGTTCGGGCCAGCTCGCATCATCTATGTTTCATGCGACCCCTCCACTCAGGCAAGGGACTCTCAATATCTGATAGAAGGTGGTTATGCCATCGTGAAGGCACAACCATTTGACCTTTTTCCGCAAACGCGGCATGTGGAAAACGTGCTCACTTTCGTGAAAGAGTCGCCTTCCTCTCACGAAGCCAACCTGTAGAGGCAAACTGCTCCATGTAAGGCTTGCGAGAGCTCTCGAAGGATTGTGGCCATTCGGCGAGTTCGGGTTCGGCGCCAAGATAGGCAGAAAGTTCTGCAAGGAACAAGGTTTCGAAAAAATTCCAATTTACATCGGGAAGTGCCCGCATATCGATGGTCCCCTGCAGGAGCAGACCGGCTCGAGTCCGTTTTATCGCCGCGCCGGCTATTTTGGAATTAGTCGCAGACAAGATCACGTCTCGGGCGACAGGCTCAAGAAAACACTGTCCGGGAATAACTTTGCGAGGCGTGAAAGAACAACCGCCTTCCTTGCAAGGAAGCAATACCGTATCCACGCTACATTTCGCGAAGGAGACCGAAATTGCACGATGTACATACAAATAGACCTCGCTCGCCGAACCCTCGCACACAGGATGAGAAGGGGGGAAGACAAGCGAATAGGTCCAATCCTCGCCATGCTTTACGATCCCCCCACCGGTCGGACGACGACAGAGGTCAATCTCGGCGCATTTGGTTTCCTCGAGCACCCAAGAAAAGTCCTGTCCATAGCCGAAAGTAACAGAAGGACGATCCCAGTCAAAGCGGCGGAAACGGGGCAGAGAGGCATCGGGGTACTCTTGAAAAAGCCACAGGTCCGTCGCCATGTTAACGGCTGCAGATTCACGCAGAAAAGGAAGGATTAGAAAAGAATCCGGCATGGGGTGCTCAAGAAATCTTGAATCGACGGATATAGCGTGAAGGATCCTCGGCATGACTTCGGTACCAATCGTACAAGTCATCGGGAACGCAAAGCTCTTCAAGCTGAGAGGAAACACCGGATGGCTGGGTTTTGAGTTTTCCCACAAGCGGTTCGAGCACAAAAGCGAGATCACCGGGACGTTCGCCCAGCTTGTCGGCAAGATCGGCCCGCTTACCCTTTGCTAAGAATTCGGGAGACAGGCCGAAACGTTCGAAAATGCGAAGTCCCAATTCATAGCGACTTAGCCGTTCGCTTCCTGCCCAGTGAAACAAACCGTTCAATTGAGGGCGCTCACACAATTCCACAAGCACATCAGCCACATTGTCAACTGAACTTGGCTGACGAAACTCATCCTCAAACAAGGTTGGTGTCTGACCGGCAAC
>CAWVZQ010000440.1:0-2935 GCA_963934405.1 uncultured Opitutales bacterium
CTAGGATCACCTGCTTTTCTTTTGCTTTCCCTACAGGATGAAAAAGGGCGAGTTCTGGCTTCGGCAGGGAATGGTAACTCGGCTGAAGAATCTCTTCATCACGTAGCGTCTGCAGATGGGCGCCTCTTTCTCCTTGTCAGCGAACTGGCCGGACGGGGCGCTCCAGCTTTTCACTATGCCATTTCCGCACGCATTCAAGCCACACCACTCAGCTTTCATTGGGATGCGGGAAAGGCTTCACATTTGACAGTCTCCGGCCAACCCGGATCGACGGTCACGTTGAAACTCAAGAGCCTGCGCAAAAACTTCGCTGAAACCATTGAGTTAACCCCATTTGGTGCGCGGGGGGATTATGAGGTTTTCGGTTCTTCTTCCATTGGTAAGGAAAAGGGTAATTTTGACTTTGAAATCCATGTGCCCGAAACCATGAAACCAGGCGAATGGGATTTACTTCGTCTACGAGCCTCTTTCTCGAAAGAGGGGGATAGCCCAAAGGAGTGGACCGACGTTCTCGACTTTAAGTCAGCCTTTCAGAACGTCCTGCCAAACATTCCATTCCCACCCGAGGAATTACTTAATCGAATCCCAATGTTTGTGATGCCAAGGAAAATCGAGGTGTCCCTGGACCCCATTAGTGGAGAACCCGGAGATATGGTGGAAATGAAGGTTTCATTGGAAAAGAAGGAAGGAACTTTTCGCTTCATAAAGCCGAAGACTTCTTGGCATGGGTTCCCAAAAGAATGGAAGGTTCCTTTGAAGGCTCAGGATTTCGATGAAAAAAAAGGTTTTGCCATTCTGAAAGTAACCATTCCCAAAAAGGCAATTCCAGGTGATGAGATTGAGGTTTTTGCATCGGTTCGCGGAGAACTCGAAAATGCGCGCTATATGCGCGTTTTTTCCAATAGGATTTCAATCGGAATTACGGGTAAGGAAGATACTCTTGAGGAAACCAAATAATCGAAGAAAAGATTTATATGAAAATTATTTATCCAGTCTTTTCCCTCCTTTTTCTAGGGCTTACCTGCGCAGGCAAGCCGAAGATTTCATTTAACCACGAAGTGCTTCCGATTTTATCAAAGCAAGGTTGCAGCCAAGGCAGTTGCCATGGTTCACCCCATGGTAAAGGTCACTTTCGGCTGTCTCTTCGGGCTTTCGATCCATCTCTTGATTCCCATACCATCTTTCGCGAGGAATTGGGTAGGAGAATCAATCCAATTGAACCAAGCAAAAGCCTTCTCCTCTTAAAACCCACAATGGCCATTGCCCATGAGGGGGGACAACGCCTTAAAGTCGATAGTTTCGAATACAACCTTATTCGTGATTGGATTCGCGAAGGTTGTCCGACTCCGGAGGAGGAAGCCAAATGCGTCAAACTGGAGATCCTCCCCGGAGGATCAAAGCTGTTGAAGTGGCCTGAATTTAATCTCCAACTCTCTGCCAGGGCTACTTTTTCAGATGGTTCTTCGCGGGATGTGACCCGTCTTGCTGTTTTCACAACTTCAGATGAAAATGTCGCGGTGGTAACTCCCTCGGGAAAGGTTACGGGAAAAAATCGTGGCCAGGCGGCAATTCTCGTTCGGTACCTGGAGCAAGTACAAAGTATTCACATAACCTTTTCCCGAAAGCCCGAGGGCTTTGTATGGAAAGCCCCTTCTCCCGTGAACTACGTTGACGAGAAGGTTCTCGAAAAGCTTCGCCTCCTTCACTACATGCCCTCGCCCTTGATTTCCGACTCCACCTTTGTCCGCCGAATCCACCTCGACCTGACGGGACTCCTTCCCAAAACGGCAGTGGTTCAAAACTTTCTCTCGGATGATGCCAAGGACAAGCGGTCCCAACTGATTGATCGTTTGCTGGATTCTCCCGACTATGCCAAGTATTGGGCGCGTAAATGGGGGGACCTTCTCCGTCTTTCGAGAAAACAGATTGGCGAGGGTGCCGTATATAAATTTGCCGATTGGCTGGAACAATCAATTGCCGTCAATCAGCCCTACGATGAGTTCGCCCGTGATTTACTAACCGCAAAGGGAAGTTCTTTGTTGAACCCCGAGGCTAATTTCATCCGCACGACAATTAATGCCGAAGATGCCATGGAGTCGACTTCACAGCTTTTTCTAGGTTCCAGAATCCAGTGCGCAAAATGCCATAACCATCCCTTCGAGCGATGGACGCAGGACAACTATTATGGCCTCACTGCTTTTTTTGCCCGCACAAAGACCAAAAAGCTTGGTAAAAGTGAAGAAACATTTGTTTGGAATGCCAAGGAAGGTGAGGTTAAGCATCCCGTCAGCGGTGAGCACCTACCTCCCTGGGTGCCAGATACGGGTCCCTTTGAGTTGCCTCCCGACAAGGACCGGCGGCAGGTTTTCGCCGAATGGTTGACCAAGCCGGGCAATCCTTTTTTTGCCAAAGTGGAGGTGAATCGTATCTGGGCATCTCTAATGGGGATAGGCATCGTCGAGCCCTTTGATGATTTTCGTGACACGAATCCTCCTTCAAACGAGCCTCTCCTGGAGGCGCTTGCCAAAGATTTTGTCGATAGCGGATTCAATCGTCGAGATCTCATCAGAAAGATAGTCAACAGCAACGCATACCAAACCTCCGCAGAGTCCAACGAGTTTAACCGGGACGACACCCGTTTTTTCTCCTTTCGCCAACCCCGCCGCCTGGAGGCTGAGCAGCTTGTGGATGCCTTGGGACAAGTCACTGGCAAGCCAATGAAATTTCCCGGGGTTCCCAATACGGTCAAGGCCGTTCACCTGCCGGCGCCTGATCTTGGCCAAAAGAATCGCTCCATGATCGGCGACATTGAGTTCCTTAAGGTTTTCGGTCAACCCGAACGACAAACGGTCTGCTCTTGCGAACGGGCTGGCGATGCCGGTCTTGGCCAGGCCTTACAGCTCTTCAACGGCAAACTTTTCAATAGTATGCTGAC
>CAWVZQ010000441.1:0-2925 GCA_963934405.1 uncultured Opitutales bacterium
CGCCAAAGGCCGTGCCCTCTTCAAAACTATCGAATTTTCGCCACGCAATCAAACTCGCCTCCTGAGCAACCTCTTCGACATCGTACCACGACGGCAGCAACCCGCGCAGGAAGGACCGAACCCGCGGTTCGTGTTCTACCAGGAGCCGCACAAAAGCTTCGTAACGCTCGTCGTCGTCCGAAGCGCTTTGTTTTTCAGCAGATTGCTTCACAACTGTTCACTCCCGCCGCCAGACAATCTGGACAGAAAAAATTCCGAAATAATCCAAACCATTAACGATCAGAATAGAATAACCGGATGAATGGCAAACAAGACAAACCGAGCGTTTATGTCCATCATTGGACCCAAATGTTACTTTTGCTCTATCGTATTTGAGGAAAATGGAGGCAGAAAAAGTATGAAGAACGGATAGATGCATTTTCAAAACCGCCCTCTTCAACTTGTCGCTGAGATCACACCACCTTTCGACGATCTGCGACGAAAGCGACGATCAGAGTCGGAAAGGTTGGTCGATATCTTGATCAACGCTTCCGCTGAAAAAGCCGAATCCCCCATGTTTGCTGTGGCTCCCTCCCCTGCACCCGCGAGTTCGATTCCCGCCACCTCCACCAAACTTTCAAGTCATCAAACCTGTTCCATTCACTTGGCCCCGACCTCGGACTTGGCGGAGTCGTTGGCGAGGAGTCTCTTTGCCTCCTTCAGGAGGAAATCGATTTCGGTGAAAGGCTCGTGACTGACGTCCTGCCAGCGGACGTCACCTAATGCATCGACGAGGAAGGTGGCGTGGAGGGGAACTTTTTCGAAATCGTCGTAGGCCCGGTAGGCCCGGAAGGTGGCGAGTTCGGGGTCGGCGAGAAGGGGAAAGGGAATGGGGTCGCCTTCCTCTTCGTAGGAAGCGAGGGCTTTGGCGAGTTCGGGTTGGGACTCGGTACTGACGGCGACGATTTCGAGGCCCGCTTGGCGAAAGGCGTCCACCTTGGGCGCGAGGGCCTGGAGTTGCTCGACGCAATGGAGACAACCGAAACCGAGGTAGAAGACCACGACGACGGGGCGGCCTTTATAGTCGGCGAGCGAGAGGTGCTTGCCGGAGGAATCGGGAAGTTTCCACGGAGAGGCCGGAGCGGGTTTCCAGCGGAAGGGTCCGAGGTCGTCGAGGGCAGGAAAGGGGTGTTCGGCGGGCTCGTCGGGGTTCGGCTTAAGCTTGGGGCGCCAGTCCTCGGGTAAACCAAGGCGTTTGGCGATGGGAGCGAGGCGAGCGAAGACGGGGACGGAGAGGTCGACGGCTTGGCCGAGTTCACGGAGTTGGCCGAAGGCCTTGTCGGCCTCCTTCGTTTTGCCGGAGGAGTTGAGAAGGTAAGCGGCTTGGGCGGCGGGAAGAGCCGATTGCGGAGGTTTGGCCACTAGACCGGCTGCAATTTTAGCGGCTTCCTCCCTTTTGCCGACGGCGAGATAGGCTTGGGCCCGGCGGACCTTGTTCATGCTTTTGGCGGCGGCGACGGCTTTCTTGGCTTCTTCCTTTTTCCCTTGGGCGAGCAGTTGGTGAACCTTGAGTTCGGCGAGGGCATTCCTGGCGTAGGTGATACGCTTCTTCTCCTTGGCCTCCTTCTCCTTAGCCTCCTTCTTCTTGCCTTCCTCGGCCTTCTTCTTGGCGGTGGCCACTTCCTTGGGGTCGGACTTTTTCTTCTTTTCGTTCGAAGCGTCCGGTTTCTTCGAGGTAGCGGCCGTGGCGTTTTCATCGTCGGGCTTTGCCTTTGAAGCTTCGGGGTTCTTCTTCGAGGCGTCGGCGGTCTTCTTGGGCTCCGGCGGAAGCTTGCTTTCGAGCATAGGACGTATGCGGACGATGACTTCCTCACCTTTATGGAGGTGGCCGTTCTTGAAGTGAGCGACACCCAGAAGCTGGAGCCGGCGAAGGCTTTCGTTTGGGTCTTCCAAGGCCTCAAGTTCGCCCGACTCGCAGAGGACGGCGAGTTCTTTCCACAGCTCGAATTGCTCGAGCGCGGAGAGAAGCCTGCGGTGACCGTGGGAAGCGCTTCCGCCTCGCTTGGCGAGGGTGTTGTATTTGGGGTGCCGGGGGAGAGAAATCATGTTGCGGGCAAGGGACACGGCCTCGCCAGCCCGGCCGATGGTGGCGAGGTTGCGGCAGAGCCACTCGTTGTTATGAGCGAAGTTGTGGATTTGATCGGGCATGACACGGTCCCTCTTCATGTAGCCGTGGTCAATGCGCGCGGAGGCTTCTTGGCTCCGGGCGGCGTCATGGAAGCGCTTAAGCTTAGAGTAGATGTGCCCGGACATGTGCCACATGTGGGCGATGCCAGGCGCGGTTTGCCCGCAGACGGCGGCGGAATCTATAGCTCGGGCGGCTCGTTTGTAGTCCCAAAGATGAATGCGGTAGTGATGGGCCGGATGCATGGGGTTAACCTTGAAGACCCCTTGAAGAAGGGCGTCCACGGCTTCATGGCTTTGAATCTTCACACCATTGCGGGAGTTGACCCAGAACTGGAGGACCAACAGGGCGCGGGTCTCTAGGTCGTCGGGAAATTCGTAAAGAATCTCTTCAAGGGCCTTGGCGTAGGCTTCCGCCCGCTCGGTTTTCTTCTCCTTGGGCGTGTTTACGTACTTGGCGAGAGCATCCACGTGCTTGACCTCCCTGGGCGAAGCCGACCCCTTGCGCTTAACCGCCTCGGCGATGAAACCCTTGGCCCGCTTCTCGTTACCCGAATTGGCCCGCGCCATACCCCAATAGGCCATGGCGCAGGTGGGATCGATGACGGCGGCCTGACGGAAGGAGCGCTCGGCCTCCAAGTTCCAAAAACCGTGAAGCTGGCCCAGCCCTTGGTTGAAGAAAGCTTGGCACTTGGGCTTCTTGGTGGTCACGGGAAAGTTCACCTTGGGCATGCCTTTCATGAGGTAGGCTCGTTGGCGCGG
>CAWVZQ010000442.1:0-2924 GCA_963934405.1 uncultured Opitutales bacterium
CTCCTCTTCCACCGTCTCGGGTAAACCATCAAGAATCTCAAGAACTCGGTTGCCTCGTTCGATTCCTTCATCCCGTACAAATCGTAACTTCGGACTGTATTTAAGTACAACGTGTCGCCCCACTTCCTTCCTTATTTCTCCTACTTTCTTTCGAAAGAAAGCAGCGGCCTCTTTGAAATGGGTCTCATCGCCAAGAACAGAATATGCGACCGTTCCATTTCGAAGGTCAGGCGAAACGTCGACGGAAGTAATCGTCCACCGTACGCACTCGCTCCGATAGCGGATGTGAAGGTAGTTGCTAATCTCCCGTTTGACGAGTTCGTTGACTCTCTGGGTTCGTTGCCCCATGGCGATACAAGTTTCCCTTTGTGGGACGGGTGGTAAAATAGTGGCTAAAGGGAAGGTCGAATTTCCTCGATCTCAAAGGTTTCGATGGCATCGCCTTCTTCATACTTGATGGAACCCTCCAAGCGAATACCGCATTCAAACCCGGCTTTCACTTCGGTTGCATCGTCCTTGAAGCGCTTGAGCGTATCGATTTTGCCCTCTCCGATGACTTCTCCGCCACGCAGTAGGCGAGCGGAAGCATTTCTGGTAATGCTTCCTTCCATAACCATCGAACCAGCAACGTCACGACCTTTACTGATCCTGAAGACTTCGCGAATTTCGGCACGACCGGTCTTTTTCTCAACCAACTCGGAATCCAACATGTCCGCCATGTTGTCCTTCACCAAATCGATCAACTCGTAAATGATGTTATTTTGAAAAACCTTTACTCCATGATGCTTGGCTTCGCCTATGACGCCATTTTCCATCTTGGCATTAAAGCCGATGACATCGGCTTTTGACATGCTCGCCATGCCGATGTCGTTCTTGGTAATCTGGCCCACTTCGGACTGCACGACCTCTAGGGTAATCTTATCGCTTTTAATCTCCTCCAAAGAAGATTTCAAGGCTTCCACCGAACCACGAACATCGGCCCGCAGGATAACTTTGTAGGAGTTTGCCTTGGTCTTGGCAATTGCCGCAAATAGAGCATCGACGCCGGAAAGGGGCTCTTCCTCGTCGCCATCGGCAACATCCGGGACACTGACCAACTTTGATTTGGCATCTCGAACGGCGTCATCGGCAAGGTTTCTAGCTTCCCGATCATTCTTCACCTTTCGAAAGATGCCTCCGGATTGGGGAGCATCCGACCAACCTAGGATATTAACGGGAGTTGACGGAGGAGCCGTGTTCACCTGTTCGCCTCGGTCATCCAGCATAGCCTTCACTTTGCAATAAACGGAATCACAGACAATGATGTCTCCGGTCTTAAGAGTTCCTTTTTGAATAATCACCGTGGCAGTGGCTCCACGACCGACCTCTTGACGAGCTTCCACGACCACACCTTCTGCAACTGCATTCGGATTGGCCTTCAATTCCATGACCTCCGACTGGAGAAGAATCATGTCGAGCAAATCCTCGATGTTTTCGCCCTTGAGTGCAGAAATGGAAACGGCTACGGTCTCTCCTCCCCAATCCTCGGAAGGAATTCCGCGCTCCTGCATGTGGGTCTTCACCTTGTCTATGTCCGCCCCTTTGACGTCGGTCTTGTTAATCGCAACGACGATTGAGCCTTGAGCTCTTTGGGCAAACTTGAGGGCTTCGTCGGTTTGAGGCATAAAGCCATCGTCCGCCGCCACAACCAGTACGGAAATATCGGTAAGATTTGCTCCTCTTTCGCGAATCTTTGAAAAAGCCGCGTGACCCGGAGTATCTAAAAAAGTAATTTTCTGGCCATTGTGCTCGATTTGGTAGGCACCGACATGCTGGGTAATGCCACCGGCTTCTCCCGAAACGACGTTCGCCTTTCGAATAGTATCAAGCAAGGTGGTTTTGCCATGATCTACGTGACCTAAAATGCATACCACGGGGGAACGAGGTTCGAGGAGAGACTCGTCGTCCTCCGCAAGTTTCAGAGCTTCCTTTTCTTTTCGCTTAGTCGTCTCGGCTTTTTCTCCACGGTGACGAATATCCAACGCAAAGCCCTTCGTTGAGGCAATTTGCTGAGCAATGTCCTCCTCGATACTTTGGTTCATGGAAGCAAAAATGCCCATTTCCATGAGTTCGGAAATCAACTGAAAGGGCTTGAGCCCAATCAAAACTGCAAATTCACGCACCACGATCGGTGGCTTGATCAGGAGGATTTTCGAGTCGGAAGAAACTGGCGAGGCCGTGGCGGCAGCAGGCGTATCCTCAGAAGTCGAAGGTTCCGCAGGTTTTCCGGTCGAAGGAGGGGGCGGAGCCATAACCGCCGAGGGTTTCGGCGGTGGCGGGGCAACCGGAGTCGGCGGTGGTGGGGCCAAGGCAACGGCGCCGGATTCCGAAGAAAGTTCCGGAGTATCAGGGGATACGGAAGGCGAACTCGCTTCTTTAGCGCGATCTTCCGCCTCTTGCTTTTCCAACCGCTCCCGATCGATATCCTGCTTGCTCTTGACTATCGGGACGGCGACGGGAGGTTCGTCGGCAGAGGATTCCTCCTCGTCGGACTCGTCGGGTTTGTCATCGGTTTCAGGCTCGGCGACATCCGCTTCCACAACCTCCTCGGATTTCGCGGGCTTGAGCTCCTCGATGAGCGACTCCGCAGTAATATTGTCTATGGAACTCGAGGCACTCTTGATTTCGTAGCCTCGTTCGACAAGCAAAGCGACAAGTTCCTTGCTCGTAATGCCGACTTCCTTGGCAATAGCATGTACACGGAAACTCATTTAGCAGCAGCGAGAAATATTCCTTTGGGTAGTTAAAAAATCCGGTTTCGGTAACAGTTCCAATTAGGCGGTCTCTTCGCCTTCCTTGGCTTCCTCTGACTCGACGGCAGTTTCTTCGGACACGTCAGCGGCATCATCGGCATCACCTGACTCATCGGCATCACCTGACTCATC
>CAWVZQ010000443.1:0-2918 GCA_963934405.1 uncultured Opitutales bacterium
TGAGTTTGCCTGTCTTTGCCAAGGAACTGGAACGCTTCGGTTTCCGAACCACGGTGGTAATGGGTGAGGGCAATCCCGAAAAGAAGACGCAAGACGTCCTGCCTGGCATCGATGCTCTAGCGGATGCTGATTTGGCGATCTTCTTCATGCGTTTCCTAAAGCTCCCCGACAAGGAGTGGAAGCCGATCGAGGATTATTTGAAGTCAGGGAAGCCTGTCATCGGTTTGCGCACGGCCAATCATTCCTTCAAGTATCCCAAGGATCATCCACGCTACGAGTGGAACGATGGTTTCGGTCGTCGAGCCTTGGGCACCCCGTATATCGTTCATCAGGGCGGAACGACCGACATAAAGGTGAATCCCGCAACCAAGAGTCACCCTGTCATGACCAACGTTGAAAAGACCGAATGGGTTTCGCCCGGGACTTTGTATCTGGCCCGTTTGGAAAAGGGTTGTATCCCTCTGGCGTCAGGAAGCGGCAAGGGGCGTGCTCGATTGCTGAAAAAGAGTTTTGGCGAAATCCAAGTTAAGGAATTTGAGACGGCGGTTGTCGCTTGGGCGTGGCAGAACGAATGGGGCGGAAAGGTATTTGGAACTTCCTTTGGGCATCCTGGCGACTTCGCGGAAGAGTCATTCAATCGCATGCTAGTGAACGCCTGTCACTGGGCAGTCGAAAATCCTCTGCCCGCTGCGGATGCAAAGATTACCACTTGGGACATCGAGCGGGCCGACAAAAAGAAAAAATAAAGTCTCCCGGATTCCGGAGAGGAATCACTTATCGTCGGAATAGGCCTTGATCGAATCGACCTTCAGTTCGAAAGGCCCATCTTTCTTGTCATAGATCATCAATGTCACGCTGCGGATCTTTTCCTTCTTCAGCGGATAGCGATCCTTTGGCAGACGCATGCCGCGCCAACTCGCCGACATCGAGGAAAAAGGGATTTTCGCAATCTGCCAACCCTTGGCGTCCTTGTCTGTCTCGAAGTTCGTTCGGTAGGAGGCTGTGCTGCGTTCTGAACGCACGCCGCACATGAAGGTCCGCCCATCTCCTTTGAACCTTATGATGAATCCGTCCTTGTCTTCCAGTTCGAGGTCCATTGGTTTGGTCCGAATCGACGAGAAACCGCCGCCGTTGGTATTGGTCGAGCCGGAGAAAATCAACTTGTCTTTCTTGAACGAAAAACCGCCCTTGGAACGTCCACCCATGACGTTGTCGTTCACCACGGTCCATTTTTCACCCGGGTTTTCTTCCGAGAAGTCAAACAGGGTATCTCCCGCGGATTCCTTCTTGTCCTTATCCTTTTTTTTGGCTCCCTCAGCTTCGGAAACGAAAGACAGTGGCATTGATCCAATCAACAAACCACTCAAGGCGATGGTGAACAATTTTATTTTCATATTTTTAGTTTACCCATAGCGGCATCCGGGGCAAGTCCACGGTGAGTTTCTTCCTGACATTCTCCTTTCAACCTTCCTGTTTTCTAATTATTTCATACAGTTTCCCCTCCATGTCCTTTTTACGACCATTACCTCTTTTGATTCTGGCTTTCTTCTGGCTGGTCGACGCTTCTGCCGACTCGTTCATCCGTCCCGGTGACCGTGTCGCCATTGTTGGCAATACCTATGCTGATCAGTTGCGTATTCATGGCTACTTGGAAACACTTCTTCTTCAGCGTTCCGGGGACAAGCCGGTTTCGGTTCGCAACTTGGGGTGGGGCGGTGACCTCATCCACCTTCGCGATCGCCCTACCAATTTCCCTAGCGAGGCATCCACCCTCGAGTCCCACAAGACCGACGTTATCGTAATATGCTTCGGCATGGGCGAGTCCTTTGCCGGGAAGGCGGGGCTGAGTGATTTCCGAAGCCAATTGAAACGCTTTATCGCCGCCCACAAGGGAAAGAAGTACAACGGAGAATCTCCCGTACGCATCGTCCTCGTGTCACCCATTGCCCATGAGGACCACGGCGAGCTCTCCCCCAACCGCAAGAAGCGCAATGACGATCTCGCCGCCTATGTCGGGGCTATGCAACAGGTGGCTGTCGCCGAGAGCATTCCATTTGTCGACCTCTATGCCCCCACGCTCTACCTAATGGACGACAAGGCATCGCCCAACTTGACCGAGCAGGGCATACACTTGAATGCCTATGGCTACTGGGCGACCGGACGCATGGTGGCCGACAAGCTCCTACCCGGTCAGCCCACCTGGTGGCTCAGCGTGGACGCCAAGTCGCGCAAGGCAACTGCTCGCGGAGCTAAGCTCTCCGCGGTCAAGCAGCAGGGCAGGGGACTCCGCTTCACCTTGCAGGAGATTTCTCCACCCCATTTGCCCCCCCCCGTCGAGGGCAAGATCCATGACAACCTCGCCACCACCCGCGACACCTTGGTCGTGTCCAACCTCGCTCCCGGGCAATACCTCCTCACTGTGGACGGACAAGCCGTCGCCGAGGGAAGCCACCAACAATGGGCCGAGGGCGTCGCCGTCGATGCTTCGCCCGCTCACAAGGCGGCCGAGGCCTACCGCCAAAAGGTCAACGACAAGAATCTCCAATTAACCTACTCTTGGAAGGCCCTCAACCAAGTGCACATCGTGGGCGAGCGCAGAAGTTCGGCCAGTGGTAAATCCCTTCCCGAGGAAGTCATCGCTTTCGGTAAACTGGCCGACCAACGCGACCAAGCCCTCCAAGCCGGCATCGAACTAAAGACGCGCGAATGGCGCCTCGTCCCCCAATGATTTCCATGAAACGCAGCGTCACCCTATTCACTTCCCTGCTGGTTGCGGCCACCGCCGCCCACGGCCAAGCCAAGTCCGACGGCATCAGCAAGCGCAATCTCGCCAACGCCGATCTGGCACTCATGGACAACCATGACCCTGAGGTGGAGAAGGCCAATTTCAAGTTGCTGCCTGGTTACGAGGTGAACCT
>CAWVZQ010000444.1:0-2915 GCA_963934405.1 uncultured Opitutales bacterium
CTCGCGGTTTTCTTGGGGTCGTGGTAGGTATTGTTGACTTGGCATTCAAATCCTGCTTTTGGCCAACCTTCATCTTGAAACTTGGTATGGAAGTAGATCCCTGAATTGGAGTGCGGTAGTGTCATTACCTCAGCCTTGAACTCAAAATCCTTGAAGGGTTTCTTAGTTTGGTAGAAGAGATGGCAGCGGCCCGGCGCATTGGCTACGATGCATCCATCCCTTACCTTGAAGGAATTGTCGTTCTCGTTTGCCTTCCAGCCCTTTAATGTCTTGCCGTCGAAAAGGCTTTCCCAACCTCCCTCAGCTTTCTTGTGAGATTGAGCATGATGTTGGGCTAAGATGTCACGCCCGAAGTCGCCATTGAAGTCTCTCCAGACAGCGTGTACGTGGTTGGCTCCGTTTTGCGTGCAATCGTACTCGAAGAGAAACTTTGGTGTCTGGATACGATAATAGTGGCCTTCTCCCGGACTACGACTTCCGGCCCAAGCGAAATAAGTTTCCTTGGGATCTATGAGAGGATTTTTCTTAGTGATCTGAGCTACGATTTCGGGTCGATGTTTGGCGGCGTAAGCCTCGACTATTTCGGCCAACCAACCTTTCTGGCGAGAGTTCATTTTGGTGATCGGTAATCCTTGCGGTGGAAAAAAGGTGTCTCGTTTTACCTCGCTGTCCCACTTGGTGAGGACGTCAGCTGGGGCTTTTTCGGAAAGGATGCCGATTTCACGCTGAGGTGGAGAGAGGGATCGAGCAAGTTTGCGAGCCATGTTTTCCTCGTCGGCCAGAACCTTGAGACCCTTGAATGCACCTTCTTTCACTTCGGCTGGGTTTGTGCCGAAAAAACTGGGTGTGACTGAGAAAATACGTCCGTTAACAAGGGTGAAACTGAGAGAGAGATGATGTCCTTCGTAGCGCCAGCCCCAATTGCCCGCCTTGGAAGGTTCGCCGAAGATGCAGACATAGTACAGTTCTGGATTCCGGATGTCGCGTCCCTCCATTTGAAAGAGGATCTGCTCGAGTGTCATGATGGTGGTAGCCTCGAGATACCCGCGGTGACTGAGGGCGGCGGAAAGTAGACCGTTAGCTAGAATCCGTTGCTGGGCCGTCATCAACTTTATGGGGAGGCCTTGGCGTTTGCCATCTGGTTTGATGAATTTGTCGGGTAGATAGTTCCAACGTTCCCTTTCTTTGCTGTCCCAAGTGAATAAGGACGCCTTTTTTGCCTTGTCGTCGAGCGAGGCAATAAAACGGTTGGCCGCATCGACCATATCGGTAGCGGGATCGTGAGCGAAAGCAGCGGATCCGAGGATCGCGCAGAAGAGGAAGCATAACAGGGTTTTTTTCATAGTGACGGATTAATGAATTATTGCTCATTAAGATGTGCTAACTGCGGCACACGTCCATTGGAAAATCCTTGTTAGTGAGTGTTTTTTCGGGCGACCTTGACTGATCATGGTGTAGGTCGGTATTTGTTTCCTCCGTTCCAAGTAATGGCAAAAAAAACACAGTCTATAAAATCCAATCTACCTGAATCTAGTAATGGCTTTCGAGTGCTGGGGGATGACGTGGCTCTTGCTTCGGCATCTCTTTTCTCCGGTGGCGGTATCGGTGATGTTGGAATTGAATGGGGGGTGGGAGTGCCTGTGGCGGCAGCCTGTGAGCTGATCCCCTCTAGGGCCGAGCTGATTCGACTAAACTTTCCTGACACGCAAGTTTTAGAAGGCGATATTTGGAAATTGGCCAATGGCTATATAAGTGATGTTCAGAAACGTTTGGGTGGTTTGCGTCCATGGTTGCTTACACTTTCTCCACCCTGTCAAGGGATGTCCGCCAATGGAGCGGGCAGAATATCGGCGGCCATTCGTTCCGGAAAAAGAATGCCCGAAGACGAACGTAACAGGCTCGTGTTGCCGGGTATAGATGTCTTGGAGGGATTGAGACCCGATTGGTTTCTGATCGAGAATGTCCGGCGAATGGAAAATACGGTCATTCGGAACGAAAAGGGTGAACCCGAAAATATTCTCAAACTAATAGGTCGCCGCCTGCAACCCCTTGGTTATACCATTCGCTCATCCATCGTTGATTTTCGTCGCTATGGAGTTCCACATCATCGCGAGCGTCTCATCACCATTGGTAGCCGCCTACCTTCTATCGTCCAAGAGATTCCACCTCTCTCTGATTTCTTCTCTAAAGAACTTTCGGGCCTTCATCCTCGGCCCTCCCACGGCGGTCCCGACTTGCCATCTCCCGTGACCCTTCGAGAAGCTGTTGGTCATTTACCGCAACTCGATTCCTTGAGCCAACCCATCGACTCGAAAGACGCCTATCACCGAGTCCCATCTTGGAACGAAAGCCAATACTATTGGATGAGTAATACTTCGGAAGGTAAGACCGCATTCGACAACCATGACTGCGTCTATTGCAAAACAGAGGGTCATGCACCGGAAGTTGTCTTTTGTCGATCTTGCCAAAAGCCTCTACCTAAACCAACAATATCAAAAAATGGTACAACTCGTCTCGTGCGTGGGTTCCGAACTAGCTATCGGCGGATGACTTGGGACAAGCCCGCTTCGACCATAACTATGAATAGCGGGGTGATTTCCAGCGATATGAAAGGACATCCTGACCAAAATCGCGTTCTTTCCCTCCGAGAGATTTTGATTTTGAGTACTCTCGATCATCCTAGTTGGAATCGGGCCTATCAATTTGAAGGAGTTCGACACGGCAGGAGCCAACCTGGCTTGAACTTTTCACCGCGGTTGGTTCGCGAGGTTGTTGGCGAATCTATTCCTCCTCTAGGAATGAGCTATATTATACAACATCTCGCGGATCTCGATGGAAGACTGAAATGACGCTCTTTACTCCTCTGAATCGGTGTATTCGTTTTCCTGAGGTCCTTTGAATATTAATCGTATGGC
>CAWVZQ010000445.1:0-2908 GCA_963934405.1 uncultured Opitutales bacterium
AGGATGATATTGAATTGTTCATGGCGAAAGCAACTTCGCCCAAAGCCCGTCATGCTGTTCATGGCATTGGAGGCTTATTCACCCAAGATGCGGGCGGCTTCCATCGCATCTTTGTCTCCACGTCCGCTTAGGTTGATGCAAAGGATTGAATTCTGCGGCATTTCTTTAGCTCTCCTAAAGGCGTATGCGAGCCCGTGAGACGATTCTAGTGCTGGCAGGATGCCTTCGGTCTCGGACAGTTTCCGGAAGGCGCGTAGGGCGTCGTCGTCTCCTTCATTGGCAAAGTCTATACGGCCTCTGTCACGATAAAAGGCGTGCTCGGGACCGATGGCGGCGTAATCTAGGCCTGCGGAGACGGAGTGCGTCTGATTTATCTGGCCGTCGTCATTTTGGAGAATCCAAGTCTTGCAACCCTGAAGCACGCCCAGTCGTCCTCCCTCGAATCGAGCCGCGTGTTGGCCATCCTTCAGAGAGCGTCCACCTGCTTCCACTCCCACTAGGCGAACTTCCTCCTCTTCCAGGAAATCGAAGAAGAAGCCGATGGCGTTGCTGCCACCACCAACGCAGGCGACCATCTCATCGGGAAGTCTCCCCTCGAGATCTAAGATTTGTTCTTTGGTTTCCGTGCCTATGACTCGATGGAAATCACGAACCATCCCGGGGTAGGGGTGCGCACCCAGCGCCGAGCCCAAAATGTAATGGGTGCTCCTCACGTTGGTGACCCAATCGCGCATGGCTTCGTTGATTGCTTCCTTGAGCGTACGGTTGCCTGCCTCCACGCTTCTCACCTCGGCCCCACTCAAACGCATTCGAAATACGTTCAGAGCCTGCCGCCGCATGTCCTCCGCTCCCATGTAGATTACGCAGTCGAATCCAAAACGTGCGCAGACCGCTGCAGTAGCGATGCCGTGTTGCCCGGCTCCAGTCTCTGCGATAATGCGGCTCTTGCCCATCTTTTTGGCCAGCAAAGATTGACCTAGGGCATTGTTGATTTTGTGGGCTCCCGTATGGAGCATGTCCTCGCGCTTCAGATAAATCTTGGCTCCTCCCAATTCACGAGTCAGGCGTTCTGCAAAGTACAACCCCGTCGGGCGTCCCGCGAAACTCTTCAATTGTTGTTTTAGCTCTTTCTGGAATGCGGGATCGTTCTTCGTCTCTTCGTAGGCAGCGGTGAGCTGGTGTAGCGGGTGGGCGAGTGTCTCGGGCACGAATGCACCCCCATAGGGACCAAAACGCCCATGCCGGTCGGGCAGGGAAAAACGATCCAGAGTGGGTTTCGATAGAGTTGCGGAATTCATGTAAGAATCGTCATTCTGTCTAAAAGCCCGGTTTCGTCAAGAAAGCCCTCTCTAAGGAATGCCTTGCCTGTCGAGGGAATTGTCGGCAAGGAAAGGTGCTATGGATCACTCCTTGACGCCACAAACCGTAATCGTGGTACCGGCCCGGTTGGCTTCTGTTCGCTTCCCCGGCAAACTTTTGGCGGAGGTGTCCGGGAAACCCCTGGTTCTCTGGACAGCCGTGCGAATCGCTAGAGAAGCTCCTGAGTTTCCACTTTGGTTTGCGGTGGACAGCGAGGAGATCGGCGATGTCTTGAGCAACGCAGGTTTTTCGACTATTCTTACCAATCCGGACTTGCCCAGTGGCACAGACCGCATCGCGGCAGCCAACGAGACCATCGGAGCGGAGCGATTAATCAATGTCCAGGCAGATGAACCTCTTGTCACTCGCAGTCAGATACTCGCCTTGACTGAAGCGATTGAAAAATCCGGATCCGATATGTCCACTTTGGCTACACCCATAGTCAACTCGGATGACTTCAAGGATTCGAATGTCGTGAAGGTCGTGCGAGACGCTAATGGATTTGCGATGTATTTTTCGCGTGCATCAATTCCTTATCCACGAGACGATTCGGAAGCGGTGGAAAAGAAGACTCTGCCCTTGTTGCGTCACCTCGGAATATATGGCTACACGGCTGAATTCCTTCGCGCCTTTACGGTTCTCCCGCAAGGGAATCTGGAAAAGGTTGAAAAGCTCGAACAATTGCGGGCGTTGGAAAACGGGCGTCGCATTGCCGTGGTATTGACGGATGATCTTTCAATCGGTGTGGATACTCCCGAGGACTTGGAACGGGTCGCTCCTTTGCTCCTTGCTGCGGAAGCAGAAGTCGGATGATCAGGAGTCCACTACTTTTTCGTTACTTGTTCAGAGAGGTGAGTATAGCCACCTCGGCATCTTTTGCAGTAGTGTGTGTGATTTTATTCTATGGAAATGCCGTTCGTAACGACGAATATTTCCTTCAGGCTCTTTTCCATTCGCCCGAAACCTTTTTCACCCTGTCCGGATTATTGATACCCTATGCCGCCGCCTATGCCTTGCCCTTAGGGTTTGTTGTCGGGCTGCTGCTCTCGCTCGGGCGAATGTCGGCCGACAAGGAAATTCTGGCCATGCGTACCGTGGGTCTAGGCGTGGGGACGGTGCTTTACCCCGTAATCTTGCTGGCGCTCTTGTTCTCTGTCCTCAGTGTCTTTTTGGTCGGGGAGTGGGGACCTCGCAGTCGAGCGCTCTTTGATTTGCGAAAAAACGAAATCGTTTTGAACAGCCTCGATATCATCTTGAAACGTGATGGTGTTCTGACCTTCGACATACCTCCCATAGCCGAGGAAGGAAATACTCAAGATCCATCAGCCGCTTTACGTTCGTTGATGGGACCCGAGGTCAGGCGATGCGGACTTGCGGCGGGTAATGTGGAAGGCGACGTTTGGCGAGATTTGAGACTTTCCTTTCGTGATGGTTCAGACCGTATGGTGGGAGTGCTCTCCGCACGATCCGCAACAGTTCGTCGCGATACCGTTCGGGGCGTACTAGCTTTGCATTTAGAGGGAATAGACCTTGAGGGAGACTTCAACTC
>CAWVZQ010000446.1:0-2904 GCA_963934405.1 uncultured Opitutales bacterium
AAAGACATTACCGAGACTGCAATCATTCGTGGGTTGACTTGGCTCAAAAACACCCAAGCGGCGGATGGTTCATGGGGCGGAGACGCCAAAAGCGATGACGGGGTAAAAAAACCGCAAGACAAGAACGCCATGACCGCTATGGCCTTACTGAGTTTTCTGGGTCATTGCGAGCTACAAGATTCCCCCGATTTCGGCCCAACCGTTCAAAAGGCAATTAACTTTCTTACCTCTACACCGCCAGAGAAAATGGCAGGGGGTAATCAGGGAAGCTATAGTCATCCTATTAGAACCTATGCCTTGTGCGAAGCTTACACTATGACGAAGATCAAAAAGCTCGAACTATTTGCCAAACGATCAGCAGAGCATATCGTCAAGGGTCAAAACGAAAACGGAGGATGGGCATACGGATACGGGAAAGGAGTGGGAGCCCACACCGACCTTTCCGTCACTGGATGGAACATACAAGCCTTGAAGGCATCCGCATACACGGGGATTTCAATAGACGGCTTGGACGAAGCCATGGACAAGGCGGTTGAGTATACGAAAAAGTGTCAGGATGCTGCAGGGAAATTTGCGTACAAAATCGGAAGTGGCGGAAAACCAAGCCTGACCGGCACTGGAGTTCTATGCCTTCAGATTTGGAAAAACGCCAAATCTCAAGAGGCACAAAAAGGTCTCGAATGGATCATCGCCAACCAAGCGACCGAATGGAAAGGCGTCAACGTGTATGAATGGTACTATCACGCACAAGCCTGTTTTCAGGCAACCGGCGTAAGCGGTGGTCAAAAATACTGGAGGGCTTGGAACAAGAATTTTCAACAAATCGTATGCAGCGCTCAGGCATCCGACGGGCATTGGCCACATGGAGCCCACTATCATGGAGAGTCGGACATCTACAATACTACCATGACGATTCTCATGCTGGAAGTGTACTATCGCTACATGCCTACTGGCCAAACGGGATAACCCTCTTAGTATCCGCAAGCTCTCCTCGCTAAACTAGCGATTGCAAAGGCTTTCGGGTTGCGGTTTCATCGCCACATAGTTTGTATCTGACCTCTTTTCCTACTATAAATTCATTCATATGAAACTTACCGCAATTGCTACAACATGCGCCTTCTTAACAGCCATGGGCATTTCGCATGCCAATGCCAAAGATTCAAAGGATGGGAAGGTTGATCAAACCGTGACCATCTCGGGCAACGACACCATGCAATTCGACGTAAAGACCTTCGAAGTGAAGGCTGGGTCGAAAGTGAAAATCGTGCTCAAGAACATTGGCGTGGTTCCTAAAATCGCCATGGGACATAATATTGTAATCCTGAAGAAAGGCATAACAGCCATCGCTTTCGGACAAAAGGCTCTAGGAGCGGGTGCGAATGCCACGAACGCCTTGCCGGATTCCTTGAAAGGCGACGTTATTGCCAGTACAAAGCTTCTGGGGCCCGGTGAAACCGACTCGGTAGTAATGAAGGCTCCGTCAGAGACCGGAACCTACGAATACGTATGCACTTTCCCCGGTCACTTCGCCTTAATGCGAGGCGTAATGACCGTAAAATAAAAGCCCTAAGGCTACACCCGCCTCGCCGCATCCTAGAAGATCCGGCGACAACCAGCGTTCTACCAAGAACCCAAATCAAATAGTATCATTCCCATGCCTACGAAACTTGAAAACGAATGCGTCATGTTGCGCGAAGCCGAACTCGGGGGCATCGGCTCTCGAATTGGCGCCTATGTAAAACTATCGGGTCCCGGCTGGCTTCAAAGCGCCATAACTCTCGGCGGCGGTTCCCTTGCCTCCAGTCTGTTCCTCGGCGTCCTCGCCGGTTACTCTCTGCTTTGGCTACAACCCGTAGCAATCGTGCTCGGCGTCATCATGTTGTGCGCCATATCCCATGTCACCTTATCCACGGGACAAAGCCCGTTCAAGGCAATCAACGAGGACATAAACCCCGTGCTCGGCTGGGGATGGGCAATAGCCACCATCCTGGCCAATGTGGTTTGGTGTCTTCCTCAATTTTCTCTTGGTACGGCTGCCGTCACTCAAAACCTGTTTCCTGCACTGAACAACACTTGGGGTAAGGTTCTTGTCTGCACTTTTCTTCTGATTACTGCTACTCTCGCAGTTCTGGCTTACGACAAGGGGGCGAAGGGAGCAAAAGCCTTCGACCGGATTCTCAAAATCATGGTCGCCCTTATCGTTTTGGCGTTCGTCGGCGTAGTGGTAAAAATGGGCTTATCAGGTAACTTGCCATGGGCGGAAATCGCAGCAGGTTTCATCCCTGATCCATCGCTGTTCTCAGAACCCTCGACAAAGTACAACGAAGCGCTTGCCGCCACAGGAGAATTCAGTGAATTCTGGAAATCTCAGATCGTAAACATGCAAAAGGACGTGATGATTTCGGCCGCAGCCACTGCGGTAGGAATCAACATGACGTTCTTCATGCCTTTCGTCTTGTTGCGCAGACGATGGGGTCGAGAACATCGCGGGCTTGCCAAGTTCGATCTCTGGACTGCCCTACTGATTCCCTACGTCATAGCCACTTCCTGCGTTGTCATTGCCGCAGGCTCCCAGTTCAACGTAAAACCTCAATCCGCCTACGTTGACTATCAAGAACGCATACTTGAAGGGAATTTGGAAAAGAGATACGACGGTCTGGTCAACGCTCGATTAGGTCTCGAACTCGGCTCCGAGACCTACGAGAAAATGGCGCCAGTCCAAAAAAAGGAGCTGAAAGAAAACCTTTCCGATGCCGACAAGGACATGGCAGCCATGCTCGTAAAACGAGATGCATTCAACCTAGCCAAGTCCTTGAAAAACCTGACGGGCGAGGTATTCTCTCACTGGGTCTTCGGCCTAGGAGTACTCGGTATGGCTCTCTCCACGATAATCATCCTAATGAC
>CAWVZQ010000447.1:0-2900 GCA_963934405.1 uncultured Opitutales bacterium
TGGGAGTTAGGATCGTCTTGCTTCCATAACAACCGAGATCGTGGTAGCCCATGTCGTCCACCATTATAAATACGATGTTTGGCAACTGTCCCTTTTTTCCGACTGCTTGGAGGGATGTGGTGATTGAGAGCAAGAAAACGGAGAGGATCGCGAAGAGAAGGTAGTGCAGGGCTATTTTCATTGGAATACGTTCGTGGAAGGTTGAGCCGGGAGAAGCAACCATTTACTTGGAAAGAAAGATATCACTATCAACGACCAAGTGGATGAGGTCTCGAAGGCGATCCCCTTTTTTGCCGAGCTCGGCGACCACACGATCCACTTCCCCTCGGTCGATCGCTTCGAGATGACGACCGGTGGCATAGGTGAGCATCTTTTTTGTGAGGCAGCTGACTATCAGCGGTTTGCGTTCCCTTAGCATTTTCTTGAAGGCGACGATGTCGGCGATCTCTTTTCCGTTCGCCATGGTGGCCGAAGTGTCTATGGAGTCCTTGGCTCGCTTGTATCTTTCGCGCCAGCGGCCCACCACGTCGAAGTTCTCAAACGCAAATCCCATGGGATCGATTTTCACATGGCAACTATTGCAGGCTTCGTTTTTTCGATGCAGTTCGAGCCGTTCGCGAATGGAGGTAGCTTGGCTGGTATCTACCGGAAGGGGTTCGACGTCGGGGGGCGGAGGAGACGGTGGTGTGCCCAGAATGTTTTCCAAAACCCATACTCCGCGAACCACGGGCGAAGTGTCTACTCCATTGGCGGTTGCGGTCATTAAGCCGGGTTGGGTGAAGATGCCACCTCGTCTGGGATCGTCGAGTTTCACCTTGCGCAAGCGCTCGCCCCGGATTCCTTCACGCTTGTAGATCCATTTGGCCAAGGTCTGGTTCATGTAGGTGTAATCGGAGTCGATGAACTGCTCGATACGACCGTTCGTTTTTAGGATCTCGGCAAAATAGGTCGTTACCTGCTTGGCCAGCATGGGCTCGATCTTAACATTCTTGTAGAATTGATAATCACCGCCGGAGGGAGGCATGTCACCCAGTTTGTCGAGACGCAGCCAAGCCGATGGGAAATGGCGCACGAATGCCTCGGACTTGACGTCTTTGAGCATTCGTTCCACTTGTCGGCTGCGCTCCTTGGGGTCGTTGAGCTTCCCTGAGCGAGCTGAAGCAAACAGCTCGTCGTCGGGCATGGAAGACCATAGAAAATAGCTAAGTCTGGATGCTATCCCAAAGGCATCTAGGCGACCGGGTTTTTCCTGGAGATAAAGAAACTGGGGCGAGCACATAATGGAAGCATATCCATCCTTCATTGCTCGAATGAGAAGAGGTTCCTCATCGGAAGGTTTTTTATTGTTCTGTTTCTGATCTCGCAGACTGTCGATGGAAAGCTGGGAATGAGCCAATCCCGAGCCTCCCCATCCGGCCCTGAAGCTGTTTGGTTGACCATAGGCGAAATACTCGACTCGAATTTCATGGTCACCCTCTTGGAGTTTGACCTTTCCTTTCTTTAGTTCTGCTCCGTGTAGACCATCGTGCTCCACGACCTTTTTTCCGTCGATCAATAGACGCCCACCGTCATCAGAAGCGATCTCAAATACGTATTCTCCGGACTTGGGAGCCTTCAAGCTTCCGGTGAAAACCATGCCGTATTTTTCTTTTCGCTTGGAGACACTCAGGTCGATGAATCCTTTGGGCAAGATTCCTTCGGATACTGGCTCCAGAGAATCGAATTCAGGCAGGTTGTTCCATTGGCCTTCGTATACACGGTACTTCAAATCTTTTATTCCGCCCGGCAAGGTGACGACGGGTTCCACTTTCTGGCGTAGGACAAGTTGTACGTAAGGTTCAACCAGTGCGGGCTTTACGGACCTGCGAAAGGCTCGTTCCGCAAAGGTGGTCATCAGTTTTCTGATTTCCTCTTCCTTACCTGAACCTGAACCATAAAGGGCGCTGTGGCTTTTTGGGGGCCAAGCCTCGAGGAGCGGTTCCACGGTCAGGCTGTAAACCCGAAGGTGCGGGCCCTTGTAACCGTTTTTGACCAATAGCTTGGCGATATTGAATTGCCAGCCGTCGTGACCCTCCTTGTCGACTTTCTTGTCCGGCCGGGGGAAGTATTCATCAGGTAAGAATTTCTCGACCATTTTCTCTGCCCGAAAGGTGCGGTCGTCCGGTCCGTTCTCCCAGCCAATCCATGGGGCCCATCTCTTGTCCATCCATACTTCATTAGTGAAGGTCCTTTTCTTGCCGTCATCTGGAAGCGACCAAATGGCCAGTGGCTTGGAAGTCGGGCCGGCAATCCCTCCGTTTCCGGTGTTCGCGATATTGAGGCAAAGCTGGAAGTCCTTGTCGGGGCCGAAATGAATCATTTCACCGAAAGGGTGCTTCCCATTATGAGCGGATGCCTCGATGGTGATGCGGTAGCGAGCGGCAACCCCGACCCCTTGCCGCAGCTTGGTGGGCGACACACGACCATAGCGTTCATAGCCCTTTGCCATCATGTCGAAGCCTGGGTTGAACTCACGAGAAACCGCCTCGACTGGATGCTCTCCTTGACCCTTGCCTTCAATCAAATGCCCGGCGAAACGCCTCTTTTCCACCTTGGGCTTGGCTTCTAGGTGGGTGGCTTGAGAGAGCACCTCTTCGGCAGCGCCAAGAGTTAGTTTCAAGAGAAAGTCCGACATCACTAGTTTGTCGCCCAGATTGAAGAAACCATCTTCCTCCTCATCTTCGGGAAAGAAGCGAAGGGGGTCGTTGCCCGTTCGCTCGACGCTTCCGTTTCCGTTGTTGTCCACCAGTTTCGAGCCGGCTGCATCGGGACTGTATTCTGCACCTTTCAGGTAGAGCAAGTCGCGGAAAGTGTTGCGGAGTTCATGTCGATTCAGCCTTCGCAGCACGGTTTGCCCGCCG
>CAWVZQ010000448.1:0-2899 GCA_963934405.1 uncultured Opitutales bacterium
GAGTTCCATTGGTCCGCAGGGTTCCGGCAGTTCATTCCTCCTTGCGCTGAGCCAAATTCTCCTTTGGGACGCTTTTGGCTTTTCCTCGACTACCCTTTCGAAGGTCGTTTTCCTTACCTTCTTTAATATCGATGGATCGAACTCGTTTTGCCTTCTCATTCGGGCTAAGCCAGTAACTTATTCCCGCAATGGTCTTTGAACGCGATTTCAATAGGTATCCTCGGCTTTTTTACATAGAAATTTATTCATTTCACAATACATTCATTATTAGGTATTTATGAATTATTGAGAAAGTTTTTCATCGTGAAACTGCATTATTTCCTCATTGTTCGCTAATAGTATTTGCGTAACCTAGTTACCCAACCTTTGAAGCCCAAAACAATTTGCCCGTATCGGCACCCTTTAAAAGGGTTTTTTCGCGTGCGCCCGTACGAAGGGCAATTTGCTTCAAATTTTGCATCTTGCCTCGGATTGGCGCATATTGTTGCAATGTGGGATTCCGCCAACCTTAGGGTGTTCGTGCGATTCGTTTCTTTAGTTTGCCTGCTTCCATTGCTTGCGACGAACGTCTTTGCCGCTGCGCCCGTAGCAGTTAACGACACTTACGTCGTGGATGTCGGCGGCACCTTGACCGTGCGGGCAAGTTTTCCCGATACCGTCACCGCGCTGGATCCGTCCCTGTACTGGCGTTTCAATGATACGACCAACAACGCCGCGACGACTACGATCAACCGCGGTAGCGACTCCATTTCCTCGGGAGCTACATACACTAGCACTGCCCACAGCCAAAGTGGGGAGCGTGCCCTTCGTGCCGGCGATAGTTTAAAACCTTTCAAAGGTTTTCTCGATAGCAACAGTTGGTTTGGTTTCGGTTCGTCCGGATCCAACGGGTATATTAATACTTTGATTAATCCCTCGAGCGGTTGGGGAAGTGATTTGGGTGCTATCAGTTTTTGGTTCAAGACCGGGAACGTTGGTGGGGATACTAGCAATAGCGCGGAATCCGGTGCTTATCATACGCCACGAGCTTTTTTCGCTGGAGTAAGTAAAATGGGGACCCTAGCTAACTATGGAAGCCCCGGTTGGCAAAGAGGCTTTTACAAAACAGCCGTTCTTCTCGGGATGGTCGACGGCAAGGTCATTTTTCGTGTCGCCGAGAACGATGAAGCCGCGGCCGACTTGCCGGTCGTCGAGTTTCTGACCACCAAGACCTACAATGATAATGAGTGGCATCACGTCGCGGCGAGTTGGGACAATGCCAACAACGAGAGTGCTCTCTACATCGATGGCGGCAGCTTGGGTGGCGCCACCAAGAGCGAGACCATGAAGAGCTTTGACTTCAACCTCTCTCCCGATTTCGACTTTAGCGGAGCTAGCATAAGAATTGGATCCGGGAATGATGCAACCTATAACATCTACAATGGTTTCATGGACGAGTTCGCCATTTGGGAGCACAAGACTTTGACTGCCGAAAATGCCCGCGACCTCTATTTCAGCGGACAAGGCGGGTTGCTTTCCAATGATTCCGATGCTGATGGCCAGGCATTGACCGCAACCAAGCTTTCGGATCCTTCGCTAGGTACGCTCACCTTTAATGCCAGCGGTGCCTTTACCTATGATTCCACCGGTGCTTCATCCGGACCTCAAACCTTTACCTACAAAGTGAACGATGGTGGATCCGACTCCAATGTGGCAACCGTCACTATCCAAGTGAATGGCCCTCCCACTGGGGCAAATGATCCCGGTTACTCCGTAGGTCTCGGTTCGGTCTTGAGCGTGAACGCTGCTGCCGGTGTCTTAGCTAACGATTCCGACCCTAATGGCGATACTCTAAGCGCTTTTCTTGCAAGTACTCCTGCGAATGGCGTTCTCACGCTTAATGCGGACGGTTCCTTCGATTACAATGCTACAGGAACCTCGGGTGTGAAGACCTTCACCTACAAGGTAAGCGACGGCAGTGACGAGGCTGGTCCCTATACGGTTACGATAACCGTTCAGTCCGCCAATGTCCCGAGCTATTCTAATTTGCACGGGGACACCGTCACTTTCACCGGGGGTGGTTCGGCGGTTGCCCTCGACAGCGGAAGCGATTCTACCGTGACCGATGCGGACACCTCCGTATTCAATGGGGGTACGCTCACCCTCTCGGTAGCCTCGGGCGGAGTTTCCGGCCAAGACGTTCTGGCAATCACGAACGTCGGAACCGGCACCGGGCAGATCGGGGTAGCTGGTTCGACGGTCAGCTATCAGAATTCAGCCATCGGCACTTTTACGGGAGGCAGTTCGGGCGCCGATCTCGTAATTACTTTCAACACCTCTGCCGCCACGCTTGCCGCAGTGCAGGCTCTTGGGCGTGTCATCACTTACTCCGCCGGCGCTAGTCCCACCGTACAAAACCGCACCGTTACTTATTCCCTGAACGACGGCAGCAATGCCGGTACCGCCACCGTCACCGTCACCGTAGCCGGCGCTCCTAGCTCTCCCGTGATCACGCAGGGAGCGGGCCCTTTGAGCGTGACGATGTCCGAGGACGGTTCACCCACTGCTTGGTCAGTTCCCACGCTCGGTGCGACAGACGCCGATACAGCTGACAGCTCCTTGGTGTGGAGCGTATCATCGGCCGCGACAAATGGAACCGCGACCGTTTCTGGTACCGCTGCCGCACCCACGACCTTCACCTACGCCCCGAATGCCGATTTCAATGGTAGCGACAGTTTCGTAGTGCAGGTTTCGGACGGGGCTCAGACTGACACGATCACGGTGAACGTAACTGTAAGCGGGGTGAGCGACAACCCCGTGATCACTCAAGGAGCGGGTCCCTTGGCAGTGACTATGTCCGAGGATGGTTCTCCGACCGCCTGGTCTGCCCCTACGCTGGGAGCGACCGACGCTGAAACGG
>CAWVZQ010000449.1:0-2894 GCA_963934405.1 uncultured Opitutales bacterium
CAACGGAGAGGCGAAATCCCCGCTTGGAGTCGGCTACCATACGATTGGCGGTAGCCTCGTTCACCTTTTCGCGTTCCTCAAGGAGTAGAGGGGCTTGGTTATCCGTTCCTTCCAGTACTGCTCGTAGTGCGGGAAAGAATACTTCTGCGGTTTCAGTATAAAATGAATGCGTGCCGTTTTTATCTTCTTCCTGTCCAAGGGAGTCTAGAGACGATGACATCGAAACAACCGACAACGACAGGATGTAAAGGAAGCGGAACATTTCTGAAAAGTGTGAAGATTAAACCTCAAACACTCAACGATTAACGAACAGGCGATGCTTTGCCTACCCCTCGCCTGACTAGGCAAGAGCAGAAAGAGTTAGGTGTTCAGTCGCCTTTAAAGGAGTCTTTGTACATCTCGATCAATTGGTCACCCGTCCATTGTTCTTTTTGAGCGGTGGCTTCTTCCCGGAAGGTCGCGACCTGTTCTTCTGTGACCTCGGAGGCAAGGTTCCCCCAAGTCATGCGAGCATATGAGACGACACTGGCAATCTCACGATCATTCAAAAGTTGTGGGGGCATGTTAACTGTAACCACAGTGCCATATTTTTTACCAAGGACTTCGATTTCGCCTTTCAATCCTTTAAGAACGATCTTCGAGATGATACCTGGGTCACTAGTGACCCATTTAGATCCGACGAGGGGGGGGAACAAATCCTTTCCCATTCCATCGGGGTTGTGGCATGAGGCGCATTGACTGTTGAATAACTTTTTCCCACTGGCCAATTTCCTTTCAACTCGATTGGACTCAATTTCTTCTGGAGTAAGCTCAATGTCAGGTGGTGGAAGATGTAATTGAAAGTCGTTAGTGGTGTGTGCCAGTTGTATGGCGCAGAAGAATATCAAGCATCCGAAAAGAAATACGAAAACCAGTGGTGCCTGGATAAAGTGTTTGGTCGGTGGGTGTTTTTCTCGACCGAGTTTGGCATGTACTTCAACGAGATCGGTATCATTCATATCCGAACAGGTGGCTTTCTTTACATCTTTTTTCTTAGATGTACTCATTTGGAATCTCCTTTCAATTCCTGAGCCGTCCACATTTGAAAAGGTGCCCTACCCTTTACGGAAGAACGAACTGCGGCCACTTCGGCTGGAGATATTGAAGATGCGGAATTGCCCCAGTCATTACGAATATAAGTAAGGACATCTGCGATTTGTTGGTCTGTTAGGGAGCCGGGAGGGATGCCGGGGGGAGGCATGGCTAGTGTGTAATCGACACCTTTGACTTTGATTGGCCCCATTAAGCCGAACATGGCTATCTTTATCAAAGTTGGCTTGTCTCCCAATACCCATTCCGAATCTGCTAGTGGGGGGAACTGACCAGCTAGTCCAAGGCCATTAGATTGGTGGCAAGTAAAGCAGAGACCGCCTCCAGGAGCTGCTTTCATATATATCTCCTTACCGGAATTTATTTGGTCTGAAAGCCATTTCGGAAGTTCTTTATCGTTTGTCTCGTTGTCATCCTTTTGTTCTAAAGGCTCGACATCCTCTTCGGATTCAACAAATGCCATTTCCGGCAACTTGTAGTTTTGGCCTAAAGCTTGGAGGTAAGCTACTATTTTATTAGCACGAAGAGTTGGTGTTATGTAACGAGATTGATTTGAATCATAATTATCGTTTTTCTCACTGGATAATGATGGCACCTCAATACTCCCAAGGATGTTCTCTTCATTAGTTTCATAGAGAAAGGGACTAGGGGAGCAAATAGATCCAGGAACGGTAGCTTGTGGGTCGAACAGATGACGATGCAACCATTCGTCAGAGAAACCACGAAGACCAACATTAGCTAGATCGGGCCCAATTCTTGTGTTACCAAGAAGAATGTTTTTCTGAAGAATGTAATCGCGAGCAACCGATGGTCTTTTACCCCAATCACGTTCGACGTCGAAACCTGTTTCGGTAAGTCTTACTTGCTGAGTGTGGCAAGAGATACAACCGAGCTTGATGTATTCTTCGGAACCCTGAGTGGCAATCCCAGACATAGCTTTTGGGAAAAGGTCTGCCCCTATAGGGATAGAACCGTTTTCTTCAAGAAATTCCGAAGTTGGTTCAAGATCCCCGAACTGATTTCGACCACCTACGATAAAAGCAAGCCAAGAAATAACTAATGTGAGAAGAACTCCTGAAGAGAACTTAAATAAGTTGTTCATGACTTGCTCTCCTTTGCGGAATCATTTGAAAGAGCGATGAAAGAAAAGCTGATAGGACCAACGATTGAGCGCCAAACGTTTACGACGAAAACCAACTGGGAGATTCCTAACACAATAAAGGCATATTCGGATATGAGAAAGTAAGGTTTTACTGCAGTTATTACGCTTCCAGCCCATGATAGCTCAGGTTGCTGTGCAAGTACACCGTGGGTAAGACCTCCAATTAGATAGGCAAGCAAAAGAGCCATTACTCCAAAAGCTGATGTCCAAAAGTGAAAGGAGGCTGTTTTCTCACAAGTATTGTTGCCTGTAATGCGAGGTAGCATGTAATAAACGACCCCAAAAATAATCATACTGAAGAAACCGTACACTCTTTGATTAAAATGGAATTCGTTAATGATGGAAAATTGAGTAATTTTGGCTACTGCCGGAAGTGAGAATATAATTCCGATGTAACTAGATATCGTGTATGATATCGTACCAAAAATAACGAAGCGAAGCGGGAGATTATTCCATACCTTTCCTATGTCCTTGAATGCTGTGGCGTGAAAATTCGTGGAAGCGACGGCGATGGGAAAGACCATGGCTATGCTCATTACTGTACCAATGGCAGGTATCCACATGGGAAATGGACCGCCTTCAAGATGATGGAGGCCGGACCAAGGAGCCAAGCAGGCAATGCACCAGAAGCCAAAAATGGCCA
>CAWVZQ010000450.1:0-2892 GCA_963934405.1 uncultured Opitutales bacterium
TTTTCCGGGAGTTCTTCGGGAAAGTTCACTGTTTACAAAGCTCTGATATCTGCGACGGGAAAACAAACAGAAATCAGGATACGAATTAGCGCATCATACCTGCGGCCAAAGTCTCGTTGGTGAAGGAGTCCACCAAGATGAAACTACCCGTATTCCGATTGCGCCGATAAGTATCGAAAAACAAAGGTTGGGAAACGCGCAGGGTGACTCGGCCGATGTCGTTCATTCCGAACTCATAATCATCCTCGACCTTGTGCAAGGTATTGACGTCCACCTTGTACAACACCTCGGTGACGATAGCCTGCACGTCCTTGGTAGTATGCCGCAGAAGATATTTTGATCCGGCCACGAGCTTCTTGGAAGAGGAAAACCAGCACAGCATGGCATCCAAATTCTGATCCACCTTGGGCTGGTTGTTCGGCTTCACAAGCATGTCGCCGCGACTGACGTCGATTTCGTCCTCAAGCGTAACGGTAACGGAGAGCGGATTGTACGCTTCCTCCAGTTCCTTGTCCGCCATGATGATCTTCTTTATCCGTGTCGAAAATCCGGAAGGCAGTACCGTCACCTCGTCACCCGGCTTGAAGACGCCCCCGGCCACTCGACCGGCAAAACCCCGAAAATCGTGATGTTCGTCGGAATGCGGACGTATCACCCACTGGACTGGGAAACGGGCATCCACGTGATTGGCATCGGAACCCACGTATACGGTTTCGAGATGATAAAGGAGCGAAGGCCCCTTGTACCATGGCATGTTCTCGGATCGCTCCACGACGTTGTCACCCTTCAACGCGCTGATCGGAAGGAAGGTCAGTTCAGTGACATTGTCGAGACGAGAGGCAAAGTCACCGAACTCCTTGAGAACTTGGTCGTATGGATCCTGATCGTAGTCCACGAGATCCATCTTGTTAATGCAGACGGCGATGTGCTTGATCCCGAGAAGATCGGCAATGAAAGCATGCCGCTTGGTCTGCTCGATCACTCCCTTGCGGGCATCGACCAAGATGAGGGCTAGGTTTGCCGTAGAGGCCCCCGTCACCATGTTGCGGGTGTACTGGATGTGGCCCGGCGTATCCGCGATGATGAATTTTCTCTTCGGCGTGGCAAAGTAACGGTACGCGACGTCGATGGTAATTCCCTGCTCTCGCTCGGCCCTCAACCCATCGGTCAACAAAGCAAGGTTAACGTTTTCGTCGCCATGCTGCTTGCTGGAACGCTCGATGGCCTCGAGCTGGTCCTCGAAGATGGACTTGGTATCGTAAAAAAGTCGCCCGACGAGAGTACTCTTTCCGTCGTCCACGCTTCCCGCAGTAGTGAACCGCAGGAGATCCATTTCCAGGTAATTCTTGTCTTCGGTCATTTAAAGGTCCTAAAAATATCCTTGTTTCTTACGGTCTTCCATCGCTGCCTCGGAACGACGGTCATCGGCGCGGGAACCACGTTCGGTAATTCTCGAGGCAGCCACTTCCTGGATGACCTCGTCAAGAGAAGAGGCATTGGACCGAACGGCGCCCGTGCAAGTAGCATCCCCAATCGTACGAAAACGTACCGTTTCCTTGGCGGGGTTCTCTCCCTCACGGGGAACGACGAATTCCGAAACTGCAAGAAGGCTACCGTTACGCTCAACCACCTCTCGCTCATGAGCGAAGTAAAGACTGGGCAAGTCAATTTCCTCGAGTCGGGCATATTGCCAAATGTCCATCTCCGTCCAATTGCTGAGCGGAAAGACGCGAAAGTTTTCGCCGGGAGCCATTCGACCATTGAACAGATTCCAAAGCTCAGGTCGCTGGTTCTTGGGGTCCCACTGCCCAAAAGCATCGCGGTGCGAGAAGAAACGTTCCTTGGCCCGAGCCTTCTCCTCGTCCCGCCGACCACCACCGAGACAGGCGTCAAAGCCTTCACGCTCGATGGACTCCAAAAGGGTCACGGACTGCAGGCCATTTCGGCTGGCGTCAGGCCCCGTTTCTTCCTGAACCGTGCCTCGTTCGATCGAATCCTGCACCAACCCCACGACCAATTGGGCTCCAAGTTTCTCCACGAAACGATCTCGAAACTCGATGGTCTCGGGGAAATTATGCCCGGTGTCCACGTGAAGAAAATTAAAGGGTGTCTTTGCCGGGGCAAAGGCCTTGGCGGCCAAATGAGCCATCACGATAGAATCCTTCCCCCCCGAAAACATAAGGCATGGGCGTTCGAACTGGGCGGCCGTCTCTCGCAACACGAAAATGGACTCGGACTCGAGTTGATTGAGGTGCGTGACGTTGTATGTATGCATCGTATTTGTCCGAAAAAAAGATCTTGGGAGTAAGTCTCGAAAGGGAATTAAAGAAACGGCTTATGCGGGAAGCTGAACCAAGGGAAGGACGCCATCCATCAATAGAACGAGGGATTCCTCGGGCGAAGACTTCTCGGTGTCGATGGTCAGCCAAGGCGAATTCGGTTCATCGAAGGCGGACGCCTTGCCCGTAAAATCGGAAATCTCCCCTGCCCTCGCCTTTGCGTAAAGCCCCTTCACATCGCGCTCCTCGCAGGTAGCGTAGGAAGCCTTGACGTACACCTCTCGAAAATCATCCTCGCCGACGATTGCCCGAGCGGTCTCGCGAAATTCCTGCCGAGGGGTGATGAAGGAAACGATGGTCACCAAACCGCTCTCAACAAAAAGCTTGGCCACCTCCGCCACACGGCGCAGATTCTCCTCCCGGTCGTCATCAGAAAAACCGAGGTCCTTGTTCAAGCCCGACCTCAAGTTGTCACCATCCAGAACGGTAGCGACCAGACCGTTTTCATGCAGGCTACGCTCCAATCCGATGGCCAACGTGCTCTTCCCCGACCCCGACAACCCGTACAGCCAGAATACCCGCCCGCTTTGGCGAAGCAGGCGTTCCTTGTCGG
>CAWVZQ010000451.1:0-2892 GCA_963934405.1 uncultured Opitutales bacterium
TCAATTGGGATTACAACCTAGTCGTACGTCGTTTCATCAGATGGATAAACAACTTGGCTTCAGGCAAAGAGGACCGAAGGCAAACCTTCACCAAGGCGGAATACGTCCGTGGCGAAACGGTAGGACCCGCTTATTCTCGCTGAATTGGTTCCTCACTTAGAGCTGAGATTGTCGTGGTCCGGCGACTCTGGAACTTTGGTGGAGGTGGCTGGAATATGTCAGCGTAGGTCTCGGAATTGGGTACCGTCAAGAATCGGTTAGGGATTGGCTGGATGAGGATACTGTGGGGCTTGAGCCTGACGATTTACCATTTGGCATGTCAGTAGAGAAAAGCCTGATTCAATCAATTTTTTCACCTTCACGGTAATTTGTTTCGCTTTTCAGTTTCCCATCCTCGTCCCAAGAACATTAAGGAGGAAGATTTCATGAACTGGTTTAAGGATACTACGGGAATCGCGATCAAGGCAAAACACGAGTAGCCGATACATGTCAGATCAAAAAATGATGGACGACCTTGCCTTGGATGACGTAACCATTCAGTGAATAATGAGCCCATTACCCTCTGCACTCCTCTGCTTCACGGTTGCCGTGTTGCTTCCCGCCGGTCTTTGTGAAGCGCAACAGGAAAACTCTCCGCTCCCTAAAGGATACCGGGAGGTAGGCCCGGACAAGGTCGTCGACCTGCAGCAACTGTGTGAGGCCACGGCCGAAACGGGCCTGTTCTCCGGAGCGGTACTGGTGGCTGACAAGGGCGAGGTCATCTACCAGCAGGCCTTCGGACTTGCCAACCGGGAATGGAACATCGCCAACACCACGGATACCCGGTTCCGTCTCGCCTCGGTCAGCAAGCAGTTCTGCACGATGCTCATCATGCAGTTGGTGCAGGAGAGAAAGCTCAAACTGGACCACACCATCTCCGATCATCTGCTTTACTATCGGAAAGATACCGGGGACCGAATCACCGTTCACCATCTGATGGCTCACCAGTCCGGGATTCCGGATTTCACTTCCAGTTTTGATTATCGAGACACGGTCTCGCGGCTGTCATTTGGGAAGGACGAGTTCATTAAGGAGCATTGCAGTGGCGACCTGGCTCATGAACCGGGTACGATTTATTCCTACAGCAATGCCGGCTACGTGATTCTCGGTCGGATTATTGAGAAAGTGACCCGCAAGACGTTCGAGCAGAATCTTCAGAAACGTATCTTAGATCCGCTCAAGATGAAGAACAGCGGTTATGACCGCAACGAATACGTGATCGAGAAACGAGCGAGCGGCTACACCCGCGGTCCGTTTGGCTATACCCGAGCGGATTACATGGATATGGATTCCTCACCCGGTGCGTCCGGTGCTCTCTATTCCACGGTGGTGGATATGTTCTTCTGGGACCGGGCCCTTTACAGTGACCAATTACTGAAACAGAAATACCGCGATCTTATGTTTACCCCGAACCGAAATGTTCCCGAGGTAAAGGCAGCTGGCGGGCGGCCCCAGAGTCGATACGGTTACGGTTGGCAAATCTACGCCCGGACTCACCCGGTTACGAAACACCGCACCAAGGTGATCAATCACGGCGGTGCGATCAACGGTTTCCGAGCGATGGAAAACCGCCTCGTCGAGGACGATGCCTTTGTCATCGTGCTCTGCAACCAAGGCGACTCCTTTGGAAGTGGGGACGTCTGGAGAGCTGTGGTGAATCTCAGCACCGAGTTGATCCACGTCGTCACCGGCCAACCCTTCCGAATGCCCGCCAAGGCCCACGTCAGCCAGGACCAGCGGATGTATTCCATGGTGAAGCAGCAGGGCGTTGAGGTGGCTGTCGAATGGTTCATGGAGAAAGGAAAAAAGGCGATCTGGGGAGGTACCACGATGGCCCTCGCTGAACAGCTCATCAAGGACGGTCAAGTCGACGACGGCCTCCGCTTCATGGAGCTCGAGATCGAGCTGAGTCCAGGTAAGGTCTGGTTGCTTCGGAAGACCGCCGAAGCCTGCCTCGGCAATGGACGGCCCGAAAAGGCGCTGGCTTTGGCAAAGAAGGGGCTCGAACTGAAGCCCAAGGACGAAAAACTGAAAATATTGAAGTCGGAAGTTGAGCAGGACTTGAGTTTGAAAAGTGGCAACCAACAATAGGCCCAGTGTGCGTTTTCACAGCGTGACAATTTAATCGCAAACATGGATTTCAGTCCACGGAAATGACGACTGCTAGGAAATTCTGATCAATCCCATAAACTACTGATAATCAATTGAAACTTTGGTGGAGGTGGCTGGAATGAATCCGCAGGAGCAGGGGAGGGAACCCCAGTAAATAAGAGGATTAGGCTTGTTTACCGAAAAAAGCGTGGATCAAGATTCTGGCCATCTTCAGAGACGAGGATCGTCGCATGGGTGCTTTTGTCTCTCACCGTGGCGGTTCGGCGTGAAGGGCGGGATTGCCGCCTGCCATCAGGTTGGCCATGCTGCGTCCCATGGCATCGCCGATCAGGAGGAAGCACTTGGCGCTCCCGTGGTAATGGAAGCCCCCATTGCTTTTACCTCTGGCGGCAGCTACGGCCTCCAAGTATTCGGGCGAATCATCTTCCTTTTGCCTGACCTGCTTGAGCAAATTGAACTCAAGAGGGAAGTACGGCGCGGTGTTCACCACGTCCACCTTTCCCGCGAGGTCCCGCATCTTTGCGGCCTGCAACATACCCTTGTTCGAATTCTCCATGAAGGCGGCATGCTTAAAGGCGGCCATTCCGAGGGTTCCGCAAACCACGGGTAACTCAGGTGTCTGAACCTTCTTGCGGAAGTCCCTGATCAACTGCGCCAGAAGCTCGCCATAGGCAGGGTTGTCCTTGTCGCTGTACCCTTGGAACCAGATCATGCCGGCGACCTCATAGCCCACCTCCGGGT
>CAWVZQ010000452.1:0-2888 GCA_963934405.1 uncultured Opitutales bacterium
TGCAACTTTGCTTTTTACTATTGGTCATCATAGTTAAATTGAGATTACGACCACGACGACCAGTACCATTCGATCAGCACACGCGCAGCATTGGTAGTCTCATCCATAATACGTGATGATGCGGGTAAGTGCCCCGTTGCTATTTAAGGCGAGAGCCAACAAGCGTGCGTTCTGTAAGGCGGGGAATTTGCCTCGCCTTGACGAAACGATCACATGATTGGCTGGAAGGTTCATGAAGTTCTCAGTAATGCCACTAAAATTCCACCTGAGTCTTTTGCCCGTAAACGATGGCTTTGACCCTTCGGTTTTTACCCATTTCTTCCTTGGTCACGTTCTGCGAATCGGGAAACAAAGGATCCTTAAACCCCTTGCCTTCAAACTTCATATTCTCTGTTTCTTCATCGCGCATGGGTTTACCGGTTTTATGTTTCACGAATTCCTTGTAGGCGGCTTCGATGCCCCACGCCCTATCCCTGGTCAACTTGATGGCAGCAGTTTCGATTGATTTCGAAGAACCAAACTGGTTGAGCGGATATATCTTGCCGTTATTGGGGTGCTTGATGGTATTTCTGCCTGATGCCTCCGCTTGCTTGACCAGATTGTACAAGGTCGGATCCGCGTAGCCATAGACACCAATGCCCCCTCCCCCGAAAGCTTGGTGCATGTCCGAAAGTTGCTCGAAAAGAGATTCATTGTCCTGCCAGCGGATCTCCCTAATGTTAGACGGAAAGGGGAAATTAACTTCCAAAATCTCTATTGGATTGTCTGGGAACTCCGGGCTGTCGATGACTGGGTTCGCACCGCCAGTACCGGCAGTACCGGCAGCAAAGCCATCACTTAGTTTCATGCTTCTCCGGATAAAGCCTTCCTGCAGGTAATACTCCTGGATTTTCTCGTTTGTGCGGGCAAACCCGGCCGACCAGCCTGGTCTCTCGAAAAACTCGAAGTTGCCATCCTTCCCAGCCAGTTGACTGTCGGAACCCGCCCACGCCAGGTAGTCCTCGACAAGCTTTTCATCCCCAAGGAATATTTTTGCCAACGAGCGACACTCGCTCCTGAAAGCGGCGCTGGGCTTTTTGAGTTCCTTCTGGAAACGCTCCTGCTCGGCCAGCAGCACCTCGCGCATTTTCGCGACCTTCCCGCCGTTGCTCTCGAACCAGTCCCTGCGCACCGCATACACATCCGCAATCACGCGGCTGGCGTCCTTGGTCGTGAGGATGGGCCTCGCCCCAATAACGCTCTCTTGCGTCCCGTCACCCACCTTGCCATCACGTGTCAAAGCCATGATGTCCGGATAGATGCAGGCTACCCCGGCAACGGAAGGGTCTCGACGCATGGCTCCCGCAGGGTCATTTACTCCACCTCCTTCACCGATGTCCATTATATCCCGCACGTACTTGATCGTCACCTCCCCGCTTTTCAGCCCGGCGCTCTGCAGGAGCGTGCGCACCAGGTCAATGTGCGGGCCGTTCTTCTGCACCACGATCGTCTTGCCCTTCAGTTCGTTGACCTTCCGGACATTCCGCCCCACAAAACCGTCCGCACCCGTGGACCAGCTCAACTGGCAGAAGACCACCGGCTCGAGCCCGGCGTCCTTCTCTGCCAGGCCCTCCGCCGCCAGGTTGATCATCCCAAGCGTGCCCCGCAGGAACGGGGACTTTCCGCTGATGTAGTCCGCGACCTGTTTCTCGAAATCATCCTGCAGTGCAATGGAAGTCGCCGTCCCGAGAGCCACGGCCAGCTTGGAGGTAGCGCTTCTCGTCATTCCATCATTGGCCGCCACAGTGGTCCCATCGGCTGCCCAGGTGATAACGGGGACCTGGATGGCGGTGCTCGAAACCGGACCCTTGGGGGCTAGGAAGGCCGGGTTTGACGAAAAGGGCTTGGCCATCTGGACGTAATTCACCTGGGCCTGCAGACCGATCACGGTAGACAAGGTGAAAATGAATATAGGGAGAGTTAGTTTTTTCATTTCATTTCCCTTCAGCTTTCAATTCTTCACCCGTCTTGCCGCCGTGTTTGCGGAGGAGGTCGGCGAGTTCGGCTTTGTTTTTGTTTGGGTTATCTGGATGAGTAGCAAAATCTAGTGGTGTTCTGCCATCAAACTTCGCATTCACATCCGCACCGTTGGTGATGAGTAGTTCGACGACTTCTTTGTGACCGAAATAAGCTGCATTACTTAATGGGGCCACTCCATCCGCATTCTTCTCATTCACATCCGCACCATCAGCAATAGCTTGTTTGACGGATTCTATATTTCCCGCTTCAGTTGCTACGTGAATTGAGGTATCTGATGCTTTGGCTGTCGGCGGTTTTGGTTTTGCAGCTTCAGCTGCTACGTGAATTGAGGTATCTGATGCTTTGGCTGTCGGCGGTTTTGGTTTTGCAGCTTCGGCAATTGGTTTAATCGATTTACCAGCGGCTTCCAGTTCCTTCTTGGTCTTGCCGCCGTGTTTGCGGAGGAGGCTTACGGTTTCATCCCGGTTTTTTTCGATGGCCTTATCTAGCGGTGTAGCATCTGCCTGATTCTTCGCATTCACATCCGCACCGTTGGCGATAAGCAGTTCGACGACTTCATTGCCTCTATAAGCAGCAAAATGCAAAGGAGTTCCTCCGTACGATTCGTCCCTCTCATCCACTTTTACGCCATTCGCCAAGTACCCTTTGACGGCTTCAACATTCCCTTCCTCGGCAGCCGTCCAAATATCATCAGACTTCCCACACCCCACCAGCACCACGGCTGCGATTATTGTGATTAGTATGTGTTTCATTTCAAGATGACCCAGAAAGTTGAGAAGAGAATATTGTAATTCCCGCCCGGCGAAAAGCCCTATCCTTCCTCTTTGTAAACTACCACCTCTTTTGCGTGGAAAACAGTCGGAGAGAAA
>CAWVZQ010000453.1:0-2884 GCA_963934405.1 uncultured Opitutales bacterium
TTGTCCCTCCGGGTCGGTCGTCGAGAAACCATGCTCAACGCCGGCATCGCTCTTTGTTTCGCAATGTTTTATTTCTTTCTGGTTACTTTTCTGCCCGAAGCGCTACGTGATTTCAGTAACCTTCGACCTGCTCTTTGGTCATGGGTTCCAAATGCGCTTTGCGCGTGCGGGGGAGTTTGGATGCTGGCGAAACCTGATTAAATTGCAATTTAATGAGAACTTTTTCAATTCGTAAATCATTGACTTGTAAGGTATAACAAAACAAAGTGAGATTTCCTTTGATAATTCACTAAAAAAAAACGTATCATTTTGCATAGTTTGGCTAATATAGATAAAGCTAGCTTCTTAACATTAACCACTTCATGGCCATGAAGATTAAAACAAATCACCCACTTGCCGTAGCATTTTCTTTCCTGCTCGGTTTAATTTTCACCATCTCTCTTGTTGCAGATGAGGTAGCTCAAATTAGCGGAGCTATCAGTCTGTCCGTTCCCGCGGGAAGTGTTGCTACTCCTAGTTACAAGGTAGCCAGCATTGGGATTTCCGGTGACCCTTTTTATGAGGGTGCCGTTGCCAGTGTGAGTGGAAATGTCCTTACCTTCGAGGCAACCACTGATAGTGATGGTGTCACCATCAATCCATTTGTCCCATCCGCCTTAGCCGCAGGTATCGCTCACCTGAAGGCGGCAATTGGAGGAGGTGCAGTCACAGGTCTTACGGATGAAGCGGGCAATCCCATTTCAGGAACCAATACCGAAGGTACCGGTTTGGACAACGCTAACGCTCCCACGATTACGATTGACGATCCGGATTCGGGTGACGACGCGGCCACCGCTACCGCTTCAGTTGCGGGTGGCAAGATTACTGGTATTACCATAACTAACGCAGGATCTGGTTATACGACTGTGCCGGAAGTTACGGTGGATTGCGGACCATACTTGGTGAGAGTTACTGAGAGTGGATCCGACAACGAGGGACGGTCTTTCCTTATCTCTGGAAACACAGCAACTACAGTTACAGTCAGTAATCCCAATAGTGAAACTATCTCCAGCATTTTCGAGACGGATTTCGAGGTCGAAATCATCAGAGCGAGTACTTTGGGCGAAACATTTGGGACGGAAACTGCCCTGCTTAAGACTGGAACACCTTTTAACAATCAAGCTACCGCAGCCGATTTCGTCTATTTGATGAATGAAGTGGGGAACTACTATCCCTATTATCATTTTTCAGGGAATTCGCGAAAGGTAAAAGGATGGTACAATCTGATATATGGTACCACTTCTCCCGTAAACGATACCGTTGTTTGGCCTGACGAAGGTTTTATCATTGCTCGTCGCGACACTTCCGCGCTCAACCTCGCAACGGATGGCGCAGTGCTTTCGACCGATCAAAAGATGCAACTTCCCGCCGCAGGAAAAAAATTCGTAATGAATAATCCCTTCGGGACGGATATTCTTTTTACCGAATTGTTCTCTCCGACTAATATCGGTGCTGGTAATACTAAATTTAAGCCTGCCACTGATGCAAGTGGGGATACTGGTGACAATGTATTTCTTCTCGCGGGTTCCACTTGGACAAAGCATTGGTACAAGTCCGGCGTTAACGTCGGCATCACCAGAGTCGCCACTGCATCTGCAAAAGCTCCCAGCGGTGGAACGATGTCTAGTAGCGATGTTTCTTTGGGCACGGGGTCGGTAACGAATATTCAAACATGCAACGCGAATGGCTCAATTGTTTATTCGGAAGCCAATGCTTCTGATTATAGCAAGGTGACGATCGGAGGAACCGTTCCTGCTGCAGGATTCACTATAACATTCCATGATATTCGCGGTCGCAGAATCAATGAGGATGGAAGTATGGAACTGGATATTGATCGCACCGAGGTTTCCGCCGGAAACGGTTTGAAAGTTCGTCATCATAACAAATCTTACAAGGTTGAGGCTAGTGGGTCTGGTTTCGTCGTCATTAAAAAAAGACGCAGTTTTAATTTCGATTCCTCGAGTGGCACACCGACTTGGTCGACGGGTGAAGGCGGGGCAGGGTATACTGGTACAGCCCAAGTTTATTTCATGGGTGGCGGGGGCAGTAACGGCAAAGGTACGGCAACGGTTTCCGGTGGCAAAGTTACTGGAATTACCGTGACTGCTCCAGGTACCGATTACACTTATGCGCCACAAGTGATAATCGGCGGTGGAGGATGGAGGAAAGAGGGTGCCGCGGACGCTCCTCAAGACGGCGAGGTTATTGGTTATGATACCGGTATCTTGATCGTGCGTGCCACCGGCAGTGGCGTGCTGACGTATCTTGATGCAAAAAATCCGATCAAGTAAATCTTCGACAAACTTTATTCATTATCGATTAGCCCTTCGTGGACACGCGAAGGGTTTTTTTTGTCTGTTTACAATACCCAAACTTCGGTCTGTTTATTCCAATTGCCTACCATCTGTTATGGCACTCTATGCGGACTTTGGATTCATCGTTCTATACCCAAGTTGCGAATGAGATTATTAGCGAGGGACGAGTTTCGTATCGATCATATTTTTTGCAGTCTCTCTATCATTCTCATTCTGACGAAAACTTTACGCGGCAAATCTAATTAGTCCCTGAGAAGTCTTCGAGATTCTTTTAGTGCCTCACCTTTTCGGACTATAACTGCCTGTCTCTGTCTTTGGGCTTAAATAAAATAAATGCAGAGATCGGATTATATATTCGAGAATTAAATTCAACTACCCCCGCCTTATGTAGAAAATTCTTTTTAGTTGTATGCCGTTAGGGTTTGTGTCCCAGGTGAATCCTTAAACGGGGTAGCCCAGTGCTTTCGAGGTTCTATGAAATGTTCCTCGGAAGAGTGCCCACTCTAGAGCTGATCAAATTAAACTCTTTA
>CAWVZQ010000454.1:0-2868 GCA_963934405.1 uncultured Opitutales bacterium
AAAAATCAAATGAGTGTCCGCAAATCCCCTAAGCCTAAAAAAGAGTCCAGATCATTCACCACTAGAGTCTCGCTAGAGACTTGGAAGAAGGTAGAAGAGTGCAAGAAATACGGTGGTTGGAATACCAACCAAGTTATGAATCATGCCCTAACGACTTTCTTCGAAATAATCGAGTCCAAGGACAAGAATCCGGAACTACCTCTTGTTTGCCAAACCTTGCGCGACATGGTCAAGCGTACTCGACAGCGATTGAAGTAGAGTTTAGGCAGGTTGCTCGGGTGGGCTGAAGCGGGTTGTGGAAGAATTAATTTTCTTCTCCCGAAACCAACCCTTGACCTCATTCGAGTTACATTGGTTTCCCTACGAAAAATCACGGGTTAGTTCAGCGTAGCAAGGGTTTCTTTGATTGCGCCGAAGTTTGGTAACTCCAAGGGAGTGGCGGTCTGTTCCGCGTATTGGACGATGCCTTCTTTGTCTATCACAAATGCCGCCCGCGCACTTACGCTGCCGACTCCAATGAGATCATCGAGCAATACGCCGTAATCCTTTGCAGTTTGCTTGTTCAGGTCGCTAGCAATGGTTATTCCTATACTTTCCTTTTCAGCCCATTGCCCTTGGGCAAACGGGCTGTCGACGCTTATTGCAATCACGTCTGCATTCAACTCGGCGTAGGCAGCCAAACCGGAGGTGACGTCGCAAAGTTCTTGGGTGCATACCCCTGTGAAAGCCAGTGGAAAGAATAAAATCACCGTGTTTCTTTGGCCAACGTTCGTTGACAGGTTTACGTCGCTCAGTCCGAAATCGTCCTTTTCACCGGGAGCGTTAATGGATTTCAGGGTAAAGTCGGGGGCCTTGGAGTTGATTTCGAGGGTCATCGTGATATATTTTTATTTGGTTGGGTTCAGTTTATGCCTCAGTTTCGGCGAAAGTAGCTAACAAAACTCAGAAAAAAATAAAAGGCAACTCTTTGCATAGAGTCGCGGCAAATGAGATGAGGGGCTTGGAATCAGCTGGCTGAAGGCAGTTCTTTTCGAGTGAATTACTCTCTCATACGCACCGTCCGCAAGCATTTACATCTTTCAATGATCTCTTTTTTCTCAAAGGTTTGGTCTGCCGTGCGTCCCCTAAACCTCAGTCGATGGCGCCTTCCGGTTTCGGATCTTCGGTGAGAAGTTCATCGTCTTGTTCCATGACGCCGTCCACGATGGCGGCTCCGACGGAATCGCCGAAGCAGTTCACTGCGGTGCGGGCTAAAACTTCTTGCACCTAATCGAGTTGCCTCCGAGCCGGACTTGTACATTGTTCGCCGGCGATGATTCAAATTCAAGAAGTTAGTCTTGCCTATGGTCCTCAGTCCTTGTTCGAGGAGATTTCCGAGGTAATCGGTTCTCTCGACAGGATTGCCTTGGTGGGCTCGAACGGTTCGGGTAAGACCACCTTGTTGCGCATGCTTATGGGCGAGGTGGAACCGGATTCAGGATCCATTGACAAACCCGATTACGCAACGATTGGTTACTTGCCGCAGGATGGGATTTCGGCGAAGGGGAGTACTTTGGCCGAAGAGGCCGGAAAAGCCTTTGCCGACGCCTTGGCCTTGCGAGAGCGTTTGGACGAGGCCGAGATCCGACTGGGTGAGATGGAACCGGATGTGGAGGAGTTTTACGACTTGATCGACTTGATGGGAGCTTGGGAGGAGCAATTGGCCGCTTACGAGCCGGAGAAAATGAAGTCCCGTATCGAGAAAGTGTTAACGGGAATGGGATTTCCCCTGTCCGATATGGACCGCGACGTCGGCGAGTTTTCAGGTGGTTGGCAGATGCGGATTGCCTTGAGCAAACTGTTGCTGCAGGCGCCTTCGCTCCTGATCCTGGACGAGCCGACAAACCATATGGACATTGTTTCCCAGCACTGGCTGGAGCAGTATTTGAAGCGTTACCAAGGCGCCCTGATCGTGATTTCGCATGATCGGGCATTTCTCGAGACTGTAACTGAGCGTACGTTGGAACTGAAGCTCGGAAAACTCAACAGCTACAAGGGAGACTTTGGCTTTTATCTGAAGGAAAGCGCGGCTCGCAAAGAACGGCAGCAAAAGGCTTCCAACAACCAAAAGAAGGTAATCCAAAAGGAGAAGGAGTTTATCAACCGCTTCCGTTCGAACGTAAAGAAGGCGGCTATGGTACAGAGCCGGATAAAGGCTTTGGATAAGATGGAGATCGTTAAGCCGGAGGTGGAAGAGAAGAAAATGTATTTTCGCTTTCCACCGTCGCCGCCAGCAAGTCACAAGGTGATCGAGGTGGAGAACCTGAAAAAAGCTTACGGCGACAACCGGATTTTCAATGGTTTGGACCTTCGGATAGACAAGGGCGACCGTATTGCCATAGTGGGCGTTAACGGGGCGGGTAAGTCGACCTTGGTTCGCATCCTTGCGGGAGTGGAACCTTTTCAAGAGGGTGAGCGGGACATTGGGGTGAATACGGTTATCGGCTATTTCGCCCAGCACCAGGCCGAAGAATTGAATCCCGCCAATGACGTACTGACGGAAGTGGAGGAAGTCGCCGAGGGTAACCCCGAGTCAAACCCTCGAGCGGCATTAGGCGCCTTGCTCTTCAGTGGTAAAGAGGCGTTGAAGAAAACTTCCGTTCTTTCCGGCGGAGAACGCAATCGAGTGGCGTTGGCGAAACTTCTGATGAAGCCTTGCAACTGCCTTATAATGGATGAGCCCACGAATCACTTGGACATTCGCAGCAAGGAGGTGTTGCAGGAGGCTCTCAACTTGTTCGAGGGGACTGCCATCATAGTGAGTCACGACCGCTCTTTTTTGGACGGGGTGGTGACGAAGGTTCTGGAGGTCTCGCCTCAGAAAACTAG
>CAWVZQ010000455.1:0-2864 GCA_963934405.1 uncultured Opitutales bacterium
CTCTATTGCGACTCGCTCTTTTGACTCAACTTTTCCTTATTTTGACTGTGTCGCATCTGTAGGAATTGGATGACCATGGCAAAACCCATCGGCATATAGATGAGCTTTTTGTCCACGTGCTTGCCCATGCCCTCCATAAAGATTGTGATCCCGATCACGATGAGAAAGGCCAAGGCCAATATCTTGATTGAGACGTTGGCTAGTATGAACTCTCCAATCGGCTTGGCGAAGAGGAGAATTACACCGAAGGAAAGAACGACGGCCGTGATTATGACGATTCGATTGTTTGTCAGCCCCACTGCAGTAATAACTGAGTCCAAGGAGAACACGATGTCGAGAATCACGATCTGCGTTATGGCGTAACCAAAGCTTGTCCCTACGCCACTTGGCGCATGTTCCTCTTCCATTTCCACTGTCGAATGAATTTCCTTAACCGCCTTCCAAATCAGAAAGAGTCCTCCTGCCATCAAGGCGAGGTCTCTTATGGAGTAGGCAAACCATGCAGGTCCGTTGGACCATGCAGGTTCCGTCAATTCAATTAGTTTCAGCCCCCCGATGACCATCACGATTCGGGCCACCATGGCGAGGGTCAGGCCAAAATTCCGACTCAGGTTACGTTTTTCCTCGGGCAGTCGAGAAACGAGAATGGCGATGACCAACACGTTGTCTACGCCCAGAATCAACTCTAGACCTACTAGTAGTGCAAAAAGACCTATTATATCCCCGTCCATAATTCCATCCATCATCGCAATTATTTGCGGATAGGAAAAGCAAAACCTTTTTGTAATGGGGTTTGACCACCCTCCTGAATTTAATGTGTATTGTCCTATGCCCTCCCATCGTGATGTAAGAATTGAAAGCACTTCACTTCGTTTCATCCCAGTTGAAACGCGTGTCCCGCTTAAGTTCGGTACGGAAACTCTCACTTCCGTCACCTGTGCCCGGGCCAGCGTTACTGTCGCTAACGCTAGAGGCATTGAAGCGACCGGATGGGGCGAAACCCCGCTCAGCGTACAGTGGGTCTGGCCTTCCTCGATTCCGTATTCGAATCGTCACGAGGCCCTCAAGGATTTTACCGGGCGTCTCTGCCAAAAGTTGTCTTCCATCACATCGTCCGGTCACGCTTTGGGACTGGGTCATGATTTTCTTTTTGGTCGCTTGCCGAAAATCCTTAGCGACTATAATGCCGGGCTTCGCCTCGGACAAGAACACATGCCGTGGTTGGCTGCTCTCGTATGCGCTTCCGCTTTCGACATAGCACTCCACGACGCCTACGGCAAAATCAACGGACTTCCCGTCTACCAAGCTTACGGTCCCGATTACCTGAACCGTGACCTCTCCGCCTTTCTTCAACCTGCGGAGGGTTCCGGAGTCTCCTTCGAGGGTAAGACTCCCGCCGACTACCTCCACCCCTCACCGAAATGCCTCCAACCCGTATGGCATCTCGTGGGAGGTCTCGATCCTCTCACCCCGGCCGATCTGGCTGGAGACGAACCGGACGACGGATACCCAGTACACCTCGAGGACTGGATCGCCCGCGATGGTCTCAACTGCCTCAAGGTGAAGCTTCGCGGCAACGACGCCGATTGGGACTACGACCGGCTCGCCGCCGTCGGCGCCATCGCCAACAGGCTCGCCGTCGACTGGCTTACCACCGACTTCAACTGCACCGTAACGGATCCCGCCTACGTCAACGACATCCTCGACCAGCTCCTTGTCGACGAGCCTCTCACTTACGCCAAAATCCTCTACGTCGAGCAGCCGTTCCCATACGACCTCGAGGCCCACCAAATCGACGTGCACTCCGTTTCCGCCCGCAAGCCGCTATTCATGGACGAAAGCGCCCACGATTGGGAGCACGTTCGCCTCGGTCGCGAGTTGGGTTGGACGGGTGTCGCCCTCAAGACCTGCAAGACGCAGACGGGCGCCTTGCTTTCCCTTTGCTGGGCCAAGGCCCACGGCATGACCCTCATGGTGCAGGATCTCACCAACCCCATGCTCGCCCAAATCCCGCATGTTTTGCTTGGCGCTCACGCGGGCACCATCATGGGCGTGGAAAGCAACGCCATGCAATTTTATCCCGAGGCTTCAAACCTCGAGGCAAAGGTTCACCCCGGTCTCTATCAACGCAGGCATGGTTGCCTTGATCTCTCCACCATCGACGGTCCCGGTTTCGGTTACCGTCTCGATGAAATCGAACGCGAACTCCCTCCGCCCGTGGCGGAAGGCTGAGACAAGAACTCAACCCCTCGTCCCTCTACGGGGTAGGGTAGCTTCTATTCTTTGCCCGGCAAGCTGGGCGGCTTCACGAAGCGTCCCTTTGCCCGAACGACTTGATAGGGGGTAATTAGGTCCAGTTCTTGTCGCGGGGTGGCGTCGCTTTCGAAGCCGCCGAAGTAGAGCAGGGTCACGACGGAGGTGGAGCAGATGTACTCCGTGCCGAAGTCTTTGGTATGTTCCGGTTTTAGGTCCTCGTTCCAGAGGGCGAACATGCCAGTGTAGTCGTAGCCGAAAAAGTTACCTGATTTTTCCTTGCAGCGGAGGATGCCTTCCCGGATGCGACCAAGGTCTATGCGATCCCACTTGTCGAGCCGATAGGCGTCCCAGTTGTGCGTTTGAAGGGAGTCTGCGTCCTCGTCCACGTTGACGCCCTTTACGCTCTGGCTGGTGAAGAGAACCTTCCTGCCGGGGGCGTCGGGGTCTTCCACGACGATTGCGAGGTGTCCGTACTTGAACAGGCGGTAGCCAATCACCGTTAATTTTCCCTTGGCGAACAGTTCACGCCTAGCGCTCCATTTTTCCTTCCTGAAGGCGATCACGTCGCCGACCTGCAATTTGTCGACTACCTCGTTCCATGCCTCGGG
>CAWVZQ010000456.1:0-2859 GCA_963934405.1 uncultured Opitutales bacterium
GGCTTGAAGCCATCTCGAACATCGGGAAGGGCACGACTGACAATTACCGACATCGAGTAATCGATGTAGGCGGTTTGCATGATCTCCGTTATATTGGTTGGGATCAGGCGCTCGGAAATTTCTTCCATTAGGATCTATTGGTTAGGATGATTGGTAGTCGAAAGGTTACTGGCGTTACTTAACAAAAAAGTTGCAAGGTTACACATCCAGATAAGACACATTCAACGCATTATCTTCGATAAATGCACGACGGGATGGAACGTCTTCGCCCATCAACATGGAAAAAAGATGATCAGCTGCCGCAGCATCGGCAATATCGACTTTCACAAGACTTCGGGTATTAGGGTCCATGGTAGTCTCAAAGAGTTGCTTCGGATTCATTTCCCCAAGACCTTTGTAGCGCTGAATCTGTAATCCCTTGCGTCCGAGCAAACGAATGTTTTCAAGTATGTCGAGGAGGGAGCGTACCTCCATCTCGTTCTCTTTTCCCTCCTGCCCAAAATTCTCAACAAGCTTGTAATTGGGATTTTCGCCATCGGTTTCGAAATCTTCCAATCGGATGCCTTGTTCGGTGATGCCCTCAACTATCTTTTCCATTTCATGTGACTCGAAAATTTCGTGAACCGATATTCGCTTCCGGACAAGCCGCCCTTCGACCTCAATTTCACGATTCACGGTTCCTTCGCGTTCCTCTGGCGGGATATTTTGCCCCTCGTAAAAACCCTCGCGAGCTTCGGCATCGGGAAAGAAACGAAATTCTTCTTTGTTGCCTGTCCGAATACGAGCAATGTAACGGGGTAGTTTCCCAGATTGATTATCATGTCGACGAAGATAGCGAGGCAGGTCGCAACCATAGCGACGGACACCGGCTCCGAGCGCTTCTAGCCTTGATAGGGATTCTACCAGTTCCCTTACCACTTCTGCAGAAAAACTTTTGCTATCTTCTGTTCGCAAGAGCGTGACGTCTTCAGACCCCAATTGCAGAAGTATTCGGCTCATTTCGGAATCATCCTCAATGTATTGCTCGGTTTTCCGGCGCTTAATCTTATAAAGAGGCGGTCTGGCAACATAGACGTAACCGTGCTCGATGAGACCACGCATCTGGCGAAAAAGAAAAGTTAGCAAAAGGGTTCGGATATGCGCTCCATCCACATCCGCATCAGTCATTATGATTATCTTGTGGTAACGAGCCTTTTCCACTTCGAAGGATCCTTCTCCTTCGTGATCGCCAATACCCGTGCCAACGGCGGTAATAAGGCTTCGAATTTCCGCATTGTTCAAAACCTTTTCCAAGCGTGCTTTTTCAACATTGATCAACTTGCCGCGCAAAGGCAGAATGGCTTGCGTGAGTCGATCTCGTCCTTGCTTTGCAGAACCACCGGCAGAATCACCCTCAACGATGTAAAGCTCGCTCTTCGCAGGGTCCTTTTCGGCGCAATCCGCAAGTTTCCCAGGTAATCCTCCGCCGGACAGAGCACCCTTGCGGACAGTTTCTCGAGCCTTTCGGGCAGCTTCACGAGCTCTCGCAGCATGAACCACCTTGTCGATAAGGGAGCGCGCCTCATCAGGATTGGTTTCGAAATGATATTTCATTTTCTCCCCAACAATTTTCTGAACGATACCATCGACCTCACGGTTGGACAACTTGGTCTTGGTCTGTCCTTCAAAACGCGGTTCAGGTACTTTAACCGATATGACTGCAGTTAGTCCTTCACGCACATCCTCCCCCGAAAGCGAAAGGTCTTTATCCTTAATAAGATCATTGGTGCGAGCATAACCATTAACCACTCGAGTTAAAGCAGTACGAAAACCAGAGAGATGGGTGCCGCCTTCTACGTTGTGAATAGAGTTGGCGTAGGAATATATTTGGTCACTGAATCCATCGTTATACATCAAGGCGATGTCCACAATAATGGTACCATCGCCACTCTCGTTGATCGACTCCCCCGAAAAACTAATGGGATCGGGGTGCAACGTCGTCTTATTTTCGTTAAGGTAGGCGACGTATTGGCTAATTCCATCATCAAACTTAAAGCTTTCACGTTTGCCGATACGCTCATCTTCCAAGTTTATTGAAACACCGGGGTTAAGAAAGGCCAGTTCGCGAAGGCGTTTGGCAAGAATGTCAAAATTAAACTCCCTCATTTCCGTGAAGATTTCAGGATCCGGTAAAAACGTTATCTTTGTGCCCGTACGGGAGCTAGAACCGATCACCTTGAGGTTTTGAGTCGTCTTACCGCGAGCGAACTCCATTGCGTGGACTTTGCCTTCACGACGCACCTCCGCGACAAACCATTCGGATAAAGCATTCACGCACTTTGCTCCAACGCCATGCAATCCACCGGAAACCTGATAGGCACCCTTGCCGAACTTACCGCCCGCGTGCAAATTCGTTAAAACTAGCTCCAACGCCGGCATATTGTGCTTGGGGTGCATATCTACCGGAATCCCTCGCCCATCGTCCTCGATCGAGCAGGACCCATCGTTGTGCACGTTAACCTTGATCTCGGAGCAATGCCCGGCTAACGCCTCATCTATGGAATTATCAATAATTTCAAAAACACAATGGTGAAGTCCCCGTTCGTGAGTATCGCCAATGTACATGTCGGGGCGTTTTCGCACACCTTCCAATCCCTCCAGTTTTTGGATTTGAGAAGCATCGTACGCTTCCTTCTTGTTAACAGGTTCAATATTTTTTTCGGGAGGGTTTTCTTCCGACATGGCTTCGTGATTAGTGATGATGAACTATTAGGAATTCTTATGTAACGCGGAGGGGTAAAAGTCTCTAACAAAATGCATTTTTTTCTGGTAAGGTAAAACACTTCTTTTATAAACAAAAAGAAGGGGTTTGGTCAAGGG
>CAWVZQ010000457.1:0-2858 GCA_963934405.1 uncultured Opitutales bacterium
AGTTGCTCAGCAGGTTTCGGTGGGACAACGCCACACCTTTCGGCATCCCCGAGCTTCCACTGGTAAAGAGCAGACCCGCCTCGGAATCACCCCCATTACGAGGAATATTGAGCAGGGAACTCGCCAACCCGCAAGGCAAGGCAAGAACCAAGGCTCTACTCATAAGACGAAGCTTGGAATCGCGAATCTCCTCCAAGGCAGTTCCTACGTCCAGATAGCCGGAAATCCATGGAAAATCCTTTAGCTTCGCTCGCATCTTCTCGGCGCTCAGCAGCAAATCGATGCCCGCCCGTTCGATGGAACTCTCCACCGCCGCCCTGCCCAAGGAAAAATTCAGGTTCACGGGCACCTTGTCCGCAAAGACCACGGCTAGATTCGCCACCACGCCACCTACCCCGGGAGGCAACACGATGCCCACTCGCTTCGCGGACGTCGCCTTTTTCAGCCTATCCGCCAGCAAGGTGGCCAAAACCAACAATCCTTGGGCATCCACTTCGGTGGGCTTGGCCACCGCGTAGTCAACTACGGCAACTCGCTTGCTGTCCGCATGTAAGGACCGAAACACCTCGAAAGCCAAATGACTACCCAAAGTCTTTTCATGCTTGCTAACAAAAGATGCTTCATCCGCATCCACTACTTGACCGTTTTCACTCACGAATGAGAACTAATCCCGAAGATGCACAATGTTGCGAGAAAAAAAAAGGCTCTGGTGTCACCTGCCCATCGCTTGTAGCTCCCTCAATGAGCTTGTCATTGCGAGCCACAATGTGGCGTGGCAATCCAGTCGAGGTCGTTATGCGGGATGCCCCGGCAATACGGAGAGTGCCCTAAGCGTCCGCTGGATTGCCGCGTAGCTTCGCTCCTCATAATGAAAAGAAAGGAAAGGGAAAAAAGAATCTTGGACCAGATGTTTACTTGTTGCCGTTGACTGACGATTCTTAACGCCCGGGCATGGATTTTAGGTCAATTCGTCACAAAGGTGATGGTAACCTTGCCGTGGCCTTCGTTCGCCCCGGCTGTGTTGTCTTGGTTTGTGCCAGTGTTGTAGGAACCTCCGCCGCCACCTTGAGCTGATATGCCGTCGTTATTATTCCCGGCGCCGCCACCGGAATAACCACCACCACCACCGGAACCTCCCCAACCACCGGCTCCACCGCCACCAAAGCCTCCTTCTTGCGACTTGTTATCGTATTCAAAAAATCCACCTACTCCACCATTGCGAAAAGAATAGGCAACCAAGTATCCAGCGTGGGAAGAAATCAATCCATTACCGGAAAAGCCTGCCCCGCCTGCACCACCACGGTTCGAAGTGGAGGCACCACCGCCGTTGCCATTTGTCCCGCCTGGATATTGAGCTGTAACACCGGCTGTTCCCGTGACGCCATCCACCAAACCCTCAAAACCAGAAGCACTATTTCCAGAACGATGCGATCCACCGCCGCCGGCTACAATCAGTGCTGTAGCATTTACGTGACTTGCGCCCTTGGCTACGAAAGTACCTCCTCCTCCTCCATTGAACCCAGATTGAGTCGGTTTCTGGCCGACTAAGATTTGTAAGATTTCCCCTGACACTAGGTTGAAATCACCTTTCATTCTAGCGCCAAGACCGTGGTCATTGTTAGAGGCCGTAAAGGTTTGGTTGGGAGTGGATGATCCCCATACCTCGATGCTGTAGGTCCCCGTCGCCGACACCGTCCATTTCTGGATGCCTTGGGTGGCAATCGTGACCTTGCCCTCCAGCGAACCACCGGCATAGGCAGTGTTCACTTGGGCTTGCGTCGGTCCGTTACGCCCCGTGACACCGGCATTGGTGAAGTTCCATGGGCCAACGGGTATGACGTTGACCGTGCGAGTCACGGTTGTGGCGGCATTGCCGGCGGCGTCCGAAACGTTGTAAGTCAAGACGTTGGCGCCCGTGGCGTTGACGTCCACCGTTCCGGAAACCGCTACTTGGGAGGAAAGATTGCCGTCGCGCGTATCGATCACGGAGGTTCCGGGATCGTTCCAAGCAGTCGTGATGGGATGCGACATGTTGGCGTCCCCGATCAAGGTGATGACGGGAGCAGTGGTATCGACCACTGTAACCGTGCGAACCTTCTCGGCAGCGGCGTTGCCCCCAGCGTCGGAAACATTGAAAGTGACGTTGTGATCGCCTATGGCGGTATTGTCGAAACCGTGGCCCGCCACCACTATGGAAGCGGTCAAGTTGCCGTCCAAGGCATCTACGGCAGTGGCTCCGGCATCGGTATAGGAGGTGGCCGCCTCATGGGTTAATGAAACGGTGCCGACCAAGGTGATTACAGGGGAATTGGTAGCCACGGTAAAGGTGGCGGCATTGCTGGTCACGCTTCCCCAGTCGTTGCTCACGACCACGGTGTAGTTGCCGTCGTGGGCTGCGTTAGCGTCGGTCAGGACGAGCGTGGCATTCGTTTCCCCCGAGAGGTCGACGCCGTTCTTTTGCCACTGGTAGGTGAGGAACTTGCCGGTGGCTCCGGAAGATAGCGTGGTTCCCGTCCCTTGAAGGATCGAGACGCCTGCGGGATGGTTTGAAATTTCGGGCAGGAAGTACTTCACCAAGTCGGGGTGAATGTTGGCGGCGGTGACGGATGCTGAGGAAAGAGATGCGTTCAGGTCGGCCCTGACGTCCGAAGCGAGCATATCGCGAGTCACAGAACCCGAGGCGACACTCGCGTTCAGGTCGGTCCGCACATCAGAGGCAAGCATGTCGCGAGTGATGGAACCGGAGCCAATGCTGTGGTCGAGGTCCGCCAACACGTCGGCAGCCAAGCGTGAACGCGAAATCGTGGCGTTCAAGTCGTCTAGCACGTCGCCGGGAAGCATTTGCCGGGTAATCGAGC
>CAWVZQ010000458.1:0-2854 GCA_963934405.1 uncultured Opitutales bacterium
AGATCATTCGGGACAGAAAAGAATTCAAGAATTACCTTTCGTCTCTCCTTTTCGCGGAAGAATACAACAAGTTGCGCAAATCCGTAGGAGCCCTGTTCGAAACACTGGACGCCAAGGCTAACTACCGAGAAGAAACAAGCAAAACTGCTGAGGAAGCACCTGCTGGCGCCACGGCGTAAGTTTTTAAGTAAATCATCTTCAGCCGTTGGTAATCATTGCATTTAGGCTGATCTGCTGACAAACAGCTTATTTTATAGGTCAGATAAGTGCTAAGGAACTAGCATTTTAAGCCCCAAGCTCAACCATGCGGGCATGGTGATAAGGCAACCCGCCAAAGTAGCCAAAATAATTCTTAATGCAATTTCCGTATCTCCGTCATAGGATTTGACTATTACGATGGCAAACACCCCCGCAGGCATGGCGGCTTGAACCACCAGTACCTCCCTCAGCCACGACAGGTCATGGGGAAAAGGCGCCAGAGCTACGATCCCCATCAATACCGCAGGCACCAACATAAGGCGAACGGCGATTGCCCCAGTTTCCACTCGCACGCCGGTATCGCCTTTTTTTTCACGCAAGAGATCCAACACGCTACCTCCGATCAAAAGCAACCCCACGGGAATGGCGCAAGCGGCCAAGGCATCCACTATTTCGAACACGAACGACGGCAGTCCTGCTCTTCCCCCCACGGAACTGAAGACCATAGCCAATACAATAGCCACCGCAGGAGGATTCACCAGTCGCCGCCAGCTAGGAGCGCCACCGATCAGTATCATCACGCCTACCGTCCAGATGGCGATTTCAACCCCCAAGTTGAAAATGATCAACTTCCCTACGAACGCTTCCCCGAACAAAGCTTCACCCACGGGAAAGGCAAAAAAGCCATAATTGAAAATACCGGAAGTAAAAGTGAAACTCTTGCTCTCCTTACTCGACAGCCCGATCGAACGGGCGGCCAACATGCTAAATCCGAAGCCAAACATAATAGCGAGAAAACCCGCCAACGGAGCCAACGCGAAAATCGTGGGCTCCCGCAACCCCTCGTGCCCCACCAAATGCCGCAAGATGAAGCACGGGTAAAGCAAGCGAATGGTAAGCGTTGCCAAGGAGGCATCCGCCTCAGTCCGAAACCATCCGAACCGTCGAGTAAAGCAACCCAACAAGATGATCCCTATCGGCAACACCAAAGCCGAAACGATATTCAAGAAATCCGACACCCTAAAAGATAAACTCCCAAAAAGTCTTAAAACCGAAAAAAGGGCAATAACCCTTTATCAGACCACTGGCTTGCATGCTGGTGCCCCCACGAGGAATCGAACCTCGATCTACGGTTTAGGAAACCAGTGTTTTATCCGTTAAACTATGGGGGCGACGGAAAAGATGCAGAATTGGGGCGGGCATTACTTTGAACGCCTTCAAAAAGGAGATCAAAGACCAATAGTGGCATTGAAATCGCCAATACCTCTCATATACGTTAGGCGACCCGAGGCATTCATTCTGCTGAGACTGTCGTAAAGGTTCGAGATGGAAAGATCAGCATTTTGAAATGTGCTAGGGGTCGAGAAATTAGGTGTATACTTGTCGACAGCTCCCGGCACTCCAACTTTTTCCGGATCAGTGCCTAGAGCGAACTCCCAGAAGTCGCTTACGCCGTCGCCGTCGGTATCTTTACGGGCGCCACTGAGGGAGGGGTTACCCGTGCTCCCGTTGTTGTCGTAATCCTCGAAAGGTAAATTCGCAGCATCGGTTATGGGCGTCGCGTAGAACGCATAATTTCCGAATTGCCTACTTTCATAAAAATAGACGAGACGTGTCGCAATTGCTGAATAATTGTCCCAATGATCTTTAACGCGATACTCGATCGTGATCTGGGTCATATCAAAATTGGTGAAATCTGTTGTTTTATTTGAACTATTGAAGTCGAAACCTGCACCCGAGACTGTGGGATCCTCGCCTTTCACGTCAGGCACCTTTGCGGAACTAATGTAACCATAAGCACCCCCTTCCATGAGATCCTGCCAGTATTTGATTGTCTTTGGCGGGACGTCTTCCATGAAACTATACACGTGAATCAACCCAGCCCCTTCAGAGCAAGTATCCATGTCCACACGATCGGATTTGCGAACGGTAGCGAACCCTTCGCCAACTCCATTCCCATTCAAGTCGGGATAACCTTTGCTCAACGCCCAATCGGCGTTTTCGTCTTCGGCGTACACGCCGGGATCGGTAAAGTTGTATTCCGCCAGCATCATGCGATGGGCGCCACCGCCGAAACCGGTGGCATCATGTTCCAATCCAGTGATTTCATCCGTATGCGTATTCGGAACAGGTGGAGTTGTCGTATTTTTCCCAAAGCGAAAGAAGTCGTGGATTTCCGATTTCCCCATCATGGTCAAGGTCGGCGGGGTGAAATCACCGATTTTTAGGTAGCGAATGACGGGTTGACTGACGTTACCCGAGGAGTCGCTTACCTTAATGGTGATCTTGTAACCTGGACCATCACCGTTCCGAGTTGCCGGGAAAATTTCGCCCGGCACATAGGTTGTACCGGGGATGACGATGCCCGATGCGTCGGTCTTCTGAAAATCCACCACCCATCCAAGATTTTCAGGAAGATCGAAATTATTGGCGTCCACTGCGGAAAAACCGTTGACTAGGAAGTCCTTGACAGAGGTAAGAGATCTGGCATCCGGATTGGCGATGGACTTGTAGTCGACAAGCACTGTCGTTTCGAAACTGGATGGCTGAATACTGGGTGGCATGGTGTCCTTGACGATTATCCGACGGTATTGCTCCGGGGCGTTATTCTCCGCTAAATCGGCGACCTCGTATTTAATGAGATATTGCGTGTTGA